>CAWVYV010000124.1:0-3655 GCA_963934475.1 uncultured Alphaproteobacteria bacterium
AACTTATAAAAATCAGATAAAATACCGTTGGTATTTGGAGAGTTAGCAAAAGAAAGATTATATACAGATTAGATCCGAATATAAAAAAAATACTTATATCAATAAATGAAATTAATAATAACCTAATGATAGCTATATTTACTTCTAAATTAGAAATTAATAATTTCACATGTAATATAAATTTTATCGTATTAAAATTGCTAAAACTCTACTCTATTTTTTGATTTTATAGAGTAGAGACATTATGCTGTTTGCCTTGATAGGCAAACTATATTCTCCCCCAAGAATATTCTACTTTAACAGTACATGTATAAAAATTTAATTTTAAGTATTAATAGTTTATTAATAATCTTTATATATTATAGATTTAATTATTTTAATATTTTAAGCAAAATTATATAAAAGTTATTACCCAACTAATTTATTAGTATTTATACATAATTTTATGCTAAATTTTTTAAATGAAATATTTGTATATAATTTTAATATGCTTATTAGTATTTTCTTGTGAAGAGACTATAGATGCTGATCCTGATAGTAGCAACTCTAATACAACTACATCTGAATATTAAGCATAGTGGTTCTAATTACTTACAATAATAATCTAAAATATATTAAAACTTTCTTAACAATACTTTAATTAAGTTTTTTAAAATAATAAATATGAATGGGCTTTTAATTAATCTTAGTAAAAATAGTTTTAGCTTGGGATAAAATTTATGCAGAATATAAAAAGCTATAAATAATATAGCTAATATTAACATTAGTCTAATCATAACCTCTCCCTACTCAATATTTTATAATTAGGTTTCTATAATAGATATAGCAAATGATAATGCTTTTCTACTCCTACTTTATTTTTTATGTTAGATAGTACTTTTTATTTAGAGATAACATCAAGGTATTCAAATTCTTCAATCACTTTTATTATTTTCTATCATATTGGCTTGTAATATTTCTATCCAATAACCATCAGGATCTTCAATGAAGGCCAAACCCTTCATCTTTCCATCATCTGGTTTTTTTATAAATTTTACATCTAATTTTTTAAAACGTTCTGAAGCTTTATAAACATCTGGCACAGAAAAACCAATATGTCCATAACCCTGAGGGTTCGTGTTACCATTATGATATCTAAAACCATCATCATTTTCAGAACCCCAATTATGGGTTAATTCAAGCATTGCTCTCTGACTAAAAGTCCATGTGGTTCTTTTATTATTATTTTGAGGTATATTATTATCTATATCACCAGGCATTGCCAAGAAATATAGTGTAAATTTCATTTCTGGAAAATCTAGCTTTCTATATAACTTCATACCTAAAACTCTAGTATAAAAATCTAGAGAAGTTTTTGGGTCTTTTATTCTTAACATAGTCTGATTAAATATATAGGATTGTGTTTCTAAATCTACTTCCTCACATAAACCCTCTGCTACCTCATAATGTATACTCATTATTAACTCCTATATATAAAAAAAAATCTTCTGATATTGTGAATCAGAAGATTTTTTCTTATTCGTGATTGTTATAATACTTAACTAAAGATTACCTTTTTTTAATTCATTAGCTAAGTACTCACCTTGTCTAATAGCAAGGGCTGTAATTGTTAATGTTGGATTTGCAGCAGCACCTGATGTCATTACAGAACCATCTGAAATAAAGAGGTTCTTCATATCATGTGCGCGACCCCATTTATCAACAACTCCATCTTCAGGCTTTTCACTCATGCGGTTTGTTCCAAGATTGTGAGTGGAAGGATATGGAGGTGTTCTAACAGTTTGGACTGCACCAACAGATTTATATAAAGCTTCTGCTTTCTCATAAGCATATTCTCTCATAGCTACATCGTTTGGATGATCATCAAAATGTACATTTGGAGCAGCCATACCATACTGATCTTTAATACTATCCGATAAAGTTACACGGTTTGTAGCTTGAGGCATATCTTCTCCTACAAGCCACATTCCAGCTAAATTAGAATATCCATCCATCATTTTTGAAAAATCAGCTCCCCAAGCACCTGGATCAAGAAAGGCTCCTAAAAACGCTGGCCCAAGAGCCAAGGTTTCCATATAATAACCTCCTACAAAACCACGAGCAGGGTTATTTACTACTTCATCAGCAATAAAGCCAGCCATAGTCTCTCCACGATACATATTCACTGGCTTATCAAAACGAGCATACATAGATCCAGTCATATGTCTCATATAATTTCTTCCAACTTGACCTGAACTATTAGCTAATCCATCAGGAAACATTGAGGAAGCACTAAGTAATAAAAGACGAGGAGATTCTATAGAATTACCAGCTACGCAAACTACTTTTGCTTTTTGTCGCTGAATATCTCCATTTTCGTCTACATATAAAACTGAATTTGCATTTCCAGCTTTATCATGTGTGATTTGAATTACATGAGAATTTGGGCGAAGATCTAGAAGTCCTGTTTTAAGAGCCCTTGGAATTTCTCTTACTGCTGTACTCCATTTTGATGTGTTTTTATCTCCTTGAAAATTAAAACCATCCTGAATTGATCCTGGACGACCATCGTATGGTTCTGCATTTGTTCCATATGGGCCTGTTGCATAAAACTTGTATCCAACATTTTCCGCACCATTAGCAAAAACTTTATAATTATTATTTGCAGGTAATGGAGGTCTTCCATGACGATGAGTTGATCCAATAGCTTTTTCAGCTTTATCATAATATGGTTCCATTTCATCTAATGAAACAGGCCAATCTAATAAATTTGCACCATCAACATTTCCATAAGTTGTACGTGTTTTGAATTCATAGTCCATAAAACGAGGAGTTGCTCCTGCCCAATGTGTTGTAGTTCCACCTACAGCTTTAACTATCCACGCTGGGAGACCAGGAAAATCTTTATTAACTCTCCAAGATCCACTTGTTCCCCTAGCATCTAGCCAAGCCATTTGCATAAATGCTCCCCATTCATCACTTGTGTAATCTTCAGGTTTTATATAAGACCCTGCTTCTAGACATACACATGGAATACCAGCTTTTGTAAGCTCATAAGCCATTGTGCCTCCTCCAGCACCAGAACCAATAATTACCACTGCACTTTCATTTTTATCTATTTTATTCATTATTCCCCCCCCCACTAATTATTTGTTTGTTTTAATTCAGCAAGTTTATTTTGCGTTGCTGTAAAGAAATTTGCATGATCTGGATGTTCAGTTATACGTGGCTCAGGTAACCAGTTTAAATCATTAAATCCACGATTAACATAGCCTCCTTTTTCATAACTAGCGCCTTCATAACCTAAAAGATCCCATACTTCTTTATCATTATAAAGTGTGACAACGCTTGTTCCTCTAACATGAGAAAAAAAAGCAGACCCTTCTATTCCTTTAAGATAGTTAGTTGCTTCCCTAAAATTAAGACTGTCAAAAGATGCTTTTCTTAAATCAGCAAGTCCATCACGCATCATTAAAGTTTTAGCTGGGTCAGCATTTCCCTTACCTATAACATCATCAGTTGTTCGTTGATACGGACCATCAGGAAACCTCTCATGTGGGTATAAGGTTTTAATCATTTTAGTAATTGTTTGTCTATCATTTGCACTTGAACCAATTACCATTTTTGCATTTACATTAGTTACTCCAAATAAACACGCCAAAGCACCAACTGAACT
>CAWVYV010000125.1:0-3632 GCA_963934475.1 uncultured Alphaproteobacteria bacterium
CTAGTTCTTTGGCTTTCAAGTATTTTAAAATAAAAATTTTCTATTATGATTGTTTCATTAATTTTAGGTAATTTTTGCGCTACATCAATTACTAGGCCGGCTATTGTTGAAGCTTCATCATCTGGAAGGGCCCAGTCTGTTAAACGATTTAAATCTCTTATTGTCATTGCTCCATCTACAGTAACGCTTTTATCTTCTAAAATTTTTGGTTCTAATATTTGTTTATCAAACTCATCAAAAATTTCACCTACTATTTCTTCTAGTACATCTTCTAAAGTTATTAAGCCTTGCAAATCTCCATATTCATCAATTACAAAAGCTATTTGAGTAGTCTCTTTTTTAAATTTATTTAATTGTTCAGATAAGGATGTATTTTCTGATATGAATAAAGGTTTTTGCATCAAATTATTTATATCTACATTATTATTTATATTTTTTGCTCTAAGTAGGTCTTTAATATGCAGGGTTCCTATAATATTATCTGGGTTACCTTTCCATAATGGTAACCTTGTAAATCGACTTTTTAATGCTAAATCTATAATATTATCTATATTCTCTAATATATTAAGGCTTTCTATATTTTTACGATGAGTCATAATTTCGCTAACTTTGACTTCATGAAGGTCTAATATGCTTTCAAGCATAATTCTATCATATTTTCTAACATTTCCTTGATTATTTGCTAATAAAATGGCGCCCTTTAAATTTTGTTTCCAGTCATTCTGATTATTTTCTTTGTTTGTTAATTTTAGAATAGAACTAACTAAGCTCTGTAATACTATAATAATGGGGGATAAAATTTTTGTAAAAAATATTATTACTGGAGAAGAATATATGATTATCTTTTCAGATTGTCTTATAGCATAAGTTTTAGGCAAAACTTCTGCAAATATAAATATTAGAGAAGTCATTATAATAGTTGCATATATTATTCCTTTGTCTCCAAAAAGGTTGATCAAAATACTAGTAGCTAATGCTGATGCGAGTATATTTGCTATATTATTACCTAATAATAATGTTCCAATTACTTTTTCTCTATCTTGTAGAAGGCTCTTAGCTTTTTTTATTCCTTTGCTTTTTTTTTCATCCCATTGATGAATCTTTGCATCAGATATTCTTGTTATTGCTGTTTCAGATGAAGAAAAAAAAGCTGAAAGTAAAAGAAGAAAAAATATTACTATGATTTCAATTATCATTTATTTTAAAAACCATTTCTTTATATAAACCCATTATTTTTTAAAAACACACTAAGGTTTTTTTCATCTATTGTATCACAAATAAAAGCTTTTCCTATACCTTTTACTAATATAAGTTTTATTATATTGTTAACGGTTTTTTTATCTAATTTCATTGCTTTTATTATATCTGTTGCTTTTACTTTATTTTTCAACAAATCAGTTATGTGAATAGGAAGCTTTATGCGATTAAAATGATTATTTACTCTAGAAACATCATCTATTGAACAGTAATTCAATTCATTAGAAAGTTTAAATGCAAGTATAGTTCCAACCGATACTGCTTCTCCATGTGTAAAATGTTTAAAATTGGCTATTCTTTCAAATGCATGACCAAAAGTATGACCTAAATTTAATAAAGCTCTAAGACCTTTTTCTTTTTCATCTTCAGCTACTATTTTTGATTTTGATTTACAGCAGACAGCTATAGCATATTCCAGTTTTTTTTTATCTTTTTCTAATATATTTTTACCATATTTTTCTAGCCATAAAAAAAAACTACTATCATTTATTAAGCTATATTTAACCATTTCCGCATAACCTGATAGCATTTGTTTTTTAGGCAAGCTGCCTAAGGTATTAATATCTATTAATACTAGTTTAGGCTGATAGAAAGCTCCAATTAAGTTCTTTCCATATGGACTATTTATAGCAGTTTTCCCCCCTACTGAAGAATCAATTTGTGATAGTAGAGTAGTAGGCACTTGTACATAATCTATGCCTCTCATATATGTCGCAGCTGCAAACCCAGATAAATCTCCTATTACTCCTCCTCCAAAGGCATAAATAACTGTGTTTCTATCAATGCTATTCAAAAAAAGTTTATTATATAGGTTATTTAAAACATTTATTGATTTACTTTTTTCTCCAGATGGAATTGAGATGCTTTTAGTTTCTTTGCCTAATTTAGTAATTAGTAATTTTAAATAAATTGATTTTGATAATTTTTTATCAAAGATAATTATTTTAGATCTTTGCCCAAAATGTTGTCTATGTAATTCATCTATTTTTTCTAAAATGCTATCCCCAATAATAATATTATAAGAATTGTTTTTTAAACGCACATTAACTGTTTGAGGCATCTTTATGCTCCATTAAATATTTTTTTATTGCCAATAAGATTTTATTTTTCATTCCGTTTTTAGAAATATTACTAGAAGCTATAGTCAAATTTGCCTTTGCATAGAATGGGTTTCGTTTTATTAATAAATTATTAATATATGTTTCTATATTCACTTTTTTTAAAAGAGGTCTATTATTAGCATTTTTTTTTAATCGTTCAATTATTATTAAAGGGTTAGCATCTAACCATAATGTTAAGCCAGTTTTATTTAATATACTAATATTTCTTTTATTTGTAAAAGCGCCTCCCCCAGTAGCTATTATAGCATTACAGTTTTTTTGAATACTTTTTATTTCTTTATATTCAATATCTCTAAATTTTTTTTCTCCATAGTCTTCAAAGATTTCAGATATTTTCATATTATATTTTTTTTCAATATTCTCATCTATATCATAAAAATCTCTATCAAGACTCTTAGCTAATATTCTTCCAATAGCACTTTTTCCAACACCCATCATTCCCACTATAATGATAGGTTTTTTTATAATACTAGTATTTATATAATCTATTACTTCGTCTATATTTGAGGTATTGTTTTTATTTAATATTTTATTCATAGTATCTTATGTCGTCCTTGCATTGAATACTTAGAAGGTTAGACTAATGTATATATTGTAGATATAAGATAATATATTATTTAATCTGAACAATATGAATTTTTGTATAAGTTTATATTAGAATTATTATAAAGGAAAATAATTTATATGGGTAAATTTTTTAGAGTTTTTTTATTAATATTCTTTTTAGCTATTTTAAGTAGCATTATTATTATTATGTATAAAGGAGTTCCTGTAACATCCTATACAGTTGAGAAGGTAATAGAAAATGACCGTTTATAGTTATAAAAATATATTTATTAATTTCTTAATTATAAGCTTAGTTTTAATTACAGCTGCATCATCTCAGGACAGCTCAAATGATATATATAATCAGCCTCAAAATTTAATCCCTAATATAGATGAAAAAGAAGAAATTAAAGTTCAAAATAATAGAAGTGATATAGATGAAGTAGTTATTACTGAATTGGCTAAAGTTAATCTAGGGTGGGTAGGTTATTTATCTGATAAAGACGGTGGGTTAGGTCTAGAAATGTGGAAGGGAACTGATTCAACATTTGCAAAAACTATTTTAGAGCTTTTGCCTGTGGATGCTCCCTCACCAGCTATGCGAAATTTAGCGAAAAGGTTGCTATTGAGTGATGCCTACCAGCCAAGCAAAAAAGAAAAAAATGGTCTTCAGGCAATCAGTCCAAGTGGAAAGCCTATAATAAGTAA
>CAWVYV010000126.1:0-3622 GCA_963934475.1 uncultured Alphaproteobacteria bacterium
AGAGAAGGTGGAAGAACAGTAGGTGCAGGAGTTGTATCTAAAATTATTGAATAATTGAAGGGTTTACTTAGTTTATAGGAGCGTAGCTCAATTGGTAGAGCACCGGTCTCCAAAACCGGGGGCTGCGGGTTCGAGTCCCTCCGCTCCTGCCACTTTAATATTAGAAAGAAAATTTAAATATGGTTAAAACTGCACCATTAAAGTTTTTAAGAGAAGTGCGCCAAGAAGTTAGAAAAGTGACTTGGCCTTCTAGAAAAGAAACTATGTTAACCACAGCAATGGTATTTGTTATGGTATTTATTTTATCTTTATTTTTCCTTGGTGTTGATCAGATACTCTCGTTCGGAGTACGATGGATACTTGGTTTATAAGGCAGATTATATGGAGGTTCATTGTCACATCGTTGGTATGTAGTTAATACACATTCTGGTTTTGAAAAGAAGGTGTCTCAAGTTATAAAAGAGCAAGCTGAAAGAAAAGGGTTGTCAGATCGTTTTTCACAGGTTCTTGTTCCTATGGAAGAAGTTATAGAAGTAAGGCGTGGGAAAAAGGTAAGTGCTGAAAGAAAATTCTTCCCAGGCTATATTTTAATAAATATGGACATGACTGACGATACTTGGCATTTAGTAAAAGAAACTCCAAAAGTTAGTGGTTTTTTAGGGTCGTCAGGTAAGCCATCACCAATTACTGAAGCTGAAGCTCAAGCAATATTAAGTCAAGTCCAAGAAGGAGTGGATAAGCCTAAAAGATCTATAATCTACCAAATTGGAGAAACTGTAAAAGTTGCAGATGGTCCTTTTGCATCCTTTAATGGTATAGTAGAAGATATAGATGAAGAAAAAGAAAGACTAAAAATTGCTGTCTCAATATTTGGGCGTTCTACATTAGTAGAATTAGGTTATGGACAGGTAGAAAAAGGTTAATTTAATTAACTATAATGTATATGAATTCTTGGAGATAGATAAATGGCAAAAAAAATAACTGGTTATGTTAAACTTCAGGTTCCTGCAGGTAAGGCAGCTCCAGCGCCTCCAGTTGGTCCTGCCCTAGGGCAAGCTGGCCTAAATATTATGGAATTCTGTAAAGCGTTTAATGCAGAAACACAGCAAATGGAGCAAGGTGCTCCTTTGCCAGTAGTAATTACTGTTTATCAAGATAAAACTTTTAGTTTTGTTTATAAGAAACCACCTTCTAGTTATTTAATTATGAAAGCAATAAATATTAAGAAGGCTTCTCAGACCCCAGGTAGAGGAGAGTCTATTGCAAAAATATCTAGAAAACAGTTAGAAGAAATAGCTGAGATTAAGATGTCTGATTTAAATGCACATACTGTAGATGATGCCTGCAAAATATTAGCAGGTACAGCTAGATCTATGGGCGTAGAGGTAATGGAGTAAATTATGCCTAAAATTTCTAAAAGATATAAAAAAATAACTGAAGGTTTATCTGCAGATTCTGCATTTGAACTAAAAGAAGCAATTAAAATGCTAAAAGAAAAAGCTACTGTTAAATTTGATGAGACGGTAGATATAGCAATGAATCTAGGAGTGGATCCTAAGCATGCGGATCAAATGGTTAGGGGTGTTGTAGCAATGCCTAAGGGAACTGGAAAAACCGCAAGAGTAGCCGTTTTTGCAAGAGATAAAAAAGCAGAAGAAGCCAAAGCAGCAGGGGCAGATTTAGTTGGAGCAGAAGATTTAGCTGAAAAAGTTCAAAAAGGTGAAATTGATTTTGATAGAATAATTGCTACTCCAGATATGATGGCTGTAGTAGGTAAGCTAGGAAAAGTGTTGGGGCCAAGAGGCTTAATGCCTAATCCAAAATTAGGGTCAGTTACTATGGATGTGACAGCTGCAGTTAAAGCTATAAAAAGTGGGCAAGTAGAATTCAGAGTAGAAAAAGCTGGTATAATTCATGCAGGTATAGGAAAAGCTAGCTTTAAAGAAGAGGACTTGTTTGAGAATCTGTCTGCATTTATAAACTCTGTAAGTAAAGCCAGACCAACAGGAGCAAAAGGACAGTTTATTAAAAAAGTGTCAATTAGTTCAAGTATGGGGCCAGCAATAAAAGTAGATCTTAATAGTTTGGGTATATAATAGATTAAAAAATATTCAATAACTTGATTTTTGTACTATTATGTATTATTGGATAATATAATAAAATAACATCTGTCTTAGACTGCAGGTTTCCTTATTGGAATTAAATACTGCATAGATAGAATTAAGCGCTTAATTCTTGTGCTAAATTCATAGATCTTAGGTAGAGTTTAAATGAGAGGGTCAAATGGATAGATCGCAAAAAGAAAAAGCCGTAGATGATTTTAAAAAAATATTTGAAGAGGCTGAAGCTGTAATTGTTACTCAATATAAGGGTATCAATGCTCAAGGAATTAATGACTTGAGGACGCAAAGTAGGAGTTCTGATGTTACTTTTAGGGTAACTCAAAATAGATTGATAAAAATTGCCCTTGAAGGCGGAGTTTATGAAAATATTGCAGATTTATTTACTGGCCCTACTGCCATTGCTTATTCAAAAGATGTGGTAGCTGCTGCAAAAGTTACTAACGAATTTGCCAAGAATAATGAAAATTTAATTGTAGTTGGAGGGGCGTTAAAAGAAAAAGTATTAGATATGGATGGAATTAAACATCTTGCTTCTTTACCGTCTTTACCCGAGTTACAGGCAAAATTAGTAGGTTTAATTTCTGCGCCGGCTAGACAGATTGCAACAGTCGTTGCAGCGCCAGCTACACAGATAATTACAGTTACTAAAGCATACGAAGGTGCAAAAGCAGTTGCATAATTTTTTAAATACTCAGTTTAATTTTGAAAGGAAAAAATAATGGCTGATCTAGGAAAAATAGTAGATGAATTATCTACGTTAACGGTTATGGAAGCTGCAGAGCTTTCTAAGCTTCTTGAAGATAAATGGGGTGTTTCAGCTGCTGCTGCAGTGGCAGTAGCTGCTCCAGCTGGTGGTGGAGCCGCAGCCGCAGAAGAAAAAACTAGCTTTGATGTGGAGTTGACAGCAATTGGAGAGTCTAAAATTAGTGTTATTAAAGAGGTTAGAGCTATTACTTCTTTAGGGCTTAAAGAAGCTAAAGATTTAGTTGAATCTGCTCCAAAAGTTGTTAAAGAGGGTGCGTCTAAAGATGAAGCAGAAGAAATTAAGAAAAAATTAGAAGAAGCTGGTGCAACTGTAGTATTAAAATAAGATAATTTATTTTAATTAAGCTTTGTGTAGGTTTTTTTTAAGTCTTTCTAATTATTTGCTTGCGGTATAGTATACTCTAAGATATATAATATTTTATTTTAGGGTGTATTTTATATATCATACTATGGTCATTTAATTATAGAGCTGAAAAAATCTATTTATAGGTTTGAAGTGTTATACTAGTTATCGTTTTTTTTATTATAGTATTTTAATACTATAAATATTTAAATTTTTACTTGTTACATAAACTAAGTAGCGATTTTTAAGTTATTTACTGCGAGGCATGCAAAAATGATTACATCTCATATAAGTTTAACAGGACGAAAAAGAATTCGTAAATCTTTTGGAACTATAAATGAAGTGGCTGAGATGCCCAATTTAATTGATGTTCAAAAGGCTTCTTATGAAA
>CAWVYV010000127.1:0-3603 GCA_963934475.1 uncultured Alphaproteobacteria bacterium
CAGTAGAATTTTCTTCATTAAGTAAGACTTATTCTATGCCAGGTTGGAGAGTAGGATTTGCAGTTGGAAATAAAAAATTAATTGAGGCACTAACTAAAATAAAATCTTATTTAGATTATGGTGCTTTTACACCGGTCCAAGTTGCTGCAATTGCAGCTTTAAATGGTCCTCAAGATTGTGTTGAAGATATTAGGTCTCTCTATTTAAAAAGAAGAAATATTTTGGTTGAAGGTTTTAGTAGAATTGGATGGAATATGGACTTTCCTAAGTCAACAATGTTTGTTTGGGCTCCTTTACCTAAAAAATTTTCAGGTATAGGGTCTTTAGAATTTTCTAAATTATTATTAAAAAATGGTAAAGTTGCTGTAGCACCTGGCATAGGGTTTGGTGTTAATGGAGAAGGTTTTGTTAGAATAGGCTTGGTGGAAAATGAAAATAGGATTAGACAAGCTATAAAAAATGTTAAGCTATTTTTCGATAAATATGAGAGTAATTCATAATGTTAAATAATAATTTCTCAATTGGTGTTGTAGGGCTAGGCACAGTAGGGACAGCAACAATTAAATTAATAGAAAAAGAAATTGAAAGTATTAACCGTAAAGCAGGTAAAAAAATTATAATAAAAGCAATTTCATCTAAAAACTATTCAAAAAAAAGAGACATAGATATTACTAAGTATGAGTGGGAAGGTAATCCTGAAAAATTAGCAATGCGAGATGATATAGATGCTGTAGTTGAATTAATAGGAGGTAGTGATGGAATCGCAAAAACTTTAGCTTATTCTACCATTCAGCATAAAAAACATTTAATTACTGCAAACAAGGCGCTAATAGCTAAACATGGTTATGATTTACATAAGAGTATTTTAGATACAAGTATATCTATCTATTATGAAGCAGCTGTAGCAGGTGCAATACCAATTATAGATAGTGTTAAAAATGGTTTAGTATCAAACAATATTTTAGGAATTGAAGCTATTCTAAATGGTACATGTAATTATATTATGTCTGATATGACTAATAATGAAACTTCTTTTCAAGAGTCTCTTAGAAAGGCACAAGAGCTAGGTTTTGCTGAAGCTGATCCAGCATTTGATATTGAAGGTATAGATTCAGGTCATAAATTAGTTATTTTAGGAATGCTAGCATATGGAGTTAAACCAGATTTAGATAAAGTTTTTATAGAAGGAATTACTTCTATTACATCTGAAGATATTAAATACGCTACTAGACTTGGTTTTGTAATCAAGCTTTTCTGTATAGCTAGACAAGAAAAAAATAAATTAGACTTTAGAGTTCATCCATCTTTAATTCCATTAAATACATTGCCAGCAAGTATAAATGGAGCACTTAATGCTGTTTTTATTCAAGGTGATTATAGTGAAAAAATAACCTTTATTGGAGAAGGGGCTGGTGCAAACCCTACAGCTTCATCTGTAGTATCAGATATTATAAATGCTGCTAGAAATCATAAATTAAAAAATAATTTAAGTTTTTTAAATCAAAAATTAGAGTATAAAGATATTATAGATAGGGTAGGTAGATATTATATTCGATTCGTAGTTCAAGATGTGGCAGGTGTTCTTGCAAATATAACTACAATACTAAATAATAAGCATATTTCTTTAGACTCTGTAGTACAGGATAGAAATAAAGGTGAAGATTTTAATAATATTATAGTTTTAACACATGAAACTAAGGAATTAGACATAAGAAATGCTATTAATGATATAGATAGTTTAGATACAGTTTTGATGAATCCGCATTTAATAAGAGTTGAAAATTTATAAAATATAATTAGGAGTTACAGATGAGCGATAGAAATGAAACAGGGATTTTAGATAGAAATTTAGCTTTGGAAGTTGTTAGAGTAACTGAGGCGGCAGCATTATCGGCTTCTAAATGGATGGGAAGGGGTGATGAAAAAGCTGCTGATCAGGCGGCTGTTGATTCCATGCGAATAGCTTTAAATGGAATGGATATAGAAGGAACTGTTGTTATAGGTGAAGGAGAGAGGGATGAGGCTCCAATGTTGTATATAGGAGAAAAGGTTGGGACGGGAAAAGGGCCAAAGATTGATATAGCTTTAGATCCCTTAGAAGGAACTACAATATGTGCCACAGGCGGTCCAAATGCTCTTGCAGTCATTGCTATGGCTGTAGATGGAGGGTTTTTAAATGCCCCTGATGTTTATATGGATAAGATAGCTGTAGGGCCAGGCTTAGAAAAAGATATAATCAACATTGATAGTACGCCACTTAATAACTTACAAAATTTATCTAAAGCAAAAAAAGTAGATATTTCTGATTTAGTAGTATGTATATTAGATCGCCCACGTCATGAAGAGTTAATACATAAGACTCGAGAAGCTGGAGCAAGAATTATGCTTATCTCAGATGGAGATGTAGCTGGAATTATTGCAACTGCTAGTAAGGAGACAGGTGTTGATATGTATGTAGGGAGTGGAGGGGCTCCTGAAGGTGTACTAGCTGCATCTGCACTAAGGTGTATTGGTGGTCAGATGTGGGGAAGACTAACATTCAGAAATGATGATGAAAGAGGTAGGGCTACTAGATTGGGTATTAGTGACTATAATAAAATTTATACTATGAACGAGTTGGCGCATGGAGAAGTTATGTTTGCAGCAACAGGAGTAACTGATGGTTCAATGTTAAGAGGAGTAAGAAGATGGAGCTCCGGAGCAAGTACTCAATCTATAATAATGAGATCTAAAACAGGAACTGTAAGAACTATATCTGCAGAACATAATTTTTCTAAAAAAAGCCCTATTGAAGATTAATATTGAATAACAATTATTATTTTTCTATAAATAAAAAAAAATGGTCCATAAAGGCTGTAGAAGAAAGAAAAGTTAATAAGTTAATACAAGACCTTCAAATTAGTGATTTTCTAGCTCGACTAATTTGTAGTCGTAACATAGATTTAGATAAAGCAGAAGGTTACATTAATCCTACCTTAAGAAAAGAGTTGCCCTCTCCTTTATTGCTTAAAGATATGAAATTGGCCGTAGATAGAATATCTCATGCATTTATAAAAAATGAAAAAATAGCAATATTTGGAGATTATGATGTTGATGGAGCTACTTCATCGGCAGTTTTATATAAAGCTTTTAAATTATTTGGTAATGAGCCTATAATATATATTCCTGACAGAATTAAAGAAGGGTATGGTCCTAATATAGATGCATTAAAAGCGCTAAAAGATCAAGGAGTAGACTTAGTAATAACTGTTGATTGTGGTATGACAGCGTTTAAAGAACTTGATTATGCAAAAGATATTAGTTTAGATGTTATTGTTGTAGATCATCATGCGCCAGAGGCTAAATTACCCAGTGCTATAGCAGTAATAAACCCAAATAGAATAGATGATAATACGGGACTAGGTATGCTGGCAGCAGTAGGGGTTTCTTTTATGTTAGTAGGGGCTTTAAAAAGTCAATTAGTAGAGATTAATTTTATAAATGAAAACAATATACCAAGTTTATCATTTTTATTGGATTTAGTAGCTTTGGGAACAATATGTGATGTGGTTCCATTAGTTGGAGCTAATAGAGCTTTGGTTAAACAAGGCCTTAGAGTAATGT
>CAWVYV010000128.1:0-3546 GCA_963934475.1 uncultured Alphaproteobacteria bacterium
CTTGCTTTATTTGCAAGTTTTCTAATAAAACCTCTTTCTTCTAAGGCTGAAATTATTCTATGAATACCTGATTTAGACTTTAGATTTAATTTGTTTTTCATTTCTTCGTAAGAAGGGCATATACCACGCTTACTATTTGTTAAACTTATATAATCTAATAATTCTTTTTGCTTTAAGGTCAGCATTTAATTTCCAATCAGAATAATAAGAACAAAACATAAACATTTATCATAAATTTAATATATTATGTCAAGTGTTTATCTATTTATATACCTGGATGTATGTCTGTAAAAACCAATATAGAAACAGTGCTTCCCTGTTTTAGAGCAGGGTCAAAAGGTTTTCTTATTATTAAGCCATCAGCATTACTTAGGTAAGAAGTCATAGAGCTATCTTGTTTAACAAGAGGTTCTACTATATATATATTCTTTTCTAATACAATTTTAGCTCTTAAATATTCTTCTCTTTCATCATTTGAATTTAAGGGTTTAATTAGTTTACCAGTTTTAATATTATAATTATTTTTTATGCTTAAGTATTTATTAATTAAGGGTTTTAAAAAAATTAAGGCGCTAACAAATGTAGATACAGGGTTACCAGGAAAACCTAATATTAATGTGTTATTTAATTTGCCAAATATGAGAGGTTTTCCGGGTCTCATTGCAACTTTCCAAAATATTAACTCCATGCCCAACTTTTTTAAAACATTTTTAACTAGATCATGTTTTCCTACAGAAGCTCCTCCAGTTGTTATTAATATATCAAATTTTCTTATGTTTATTAATTTAGTTTCGAGAGACTTAATAGTGTCTTTTGCAGTTCCAAGATCTTGAGCATTACCTCCAAATAAAGTTATTAAAGATATAAGTAAAGGAGTATTAGATGATATTATATCCTGATTATTTATTTTTTTACTAGGATTTTTAAGTTCGTTACCAGTTGCAAGTATTGCTATATTAGGTTTTTTATAAACATCTATTTTAATATGATTAGCAGATATTGCTAAGGAAAGTATTCTAGAAGTAATAAGACTATTCTTCTTAATAACTAAAGAGTTTTTTTTAAAATTTGTTCCTTTTTTTCTGATATACTTATCTTTTATATAATCTTGAGTAGTACTAACTATATAATTATTTTTTATTGTTACGCGTTCTTGTAGCAGTATTAAGTTTGCTCCTCTAGGAACCTCTGCTCCTGTATATATTTCTATACATTCATAATTTTTTAATTCTTTTAGGTAGGGGCTTCCAGCAGAAGATTCTCCTATTATTTTAATAGGTTTTATATTTATATTTTTAATATTAGAAAATTTTAAGGCATACCCATCCATAGAAGAGACATTTTTAGGAGGACTATTAATATTAGCATATATATTATTATAATTAACTCTACTTAAGCTATTTTTTACTAGTATAGATTCTTTTTTTAAAGATATTGCTTGAGTAGTTATGATTTTTATAGCTTCCTCAACCTTAATCATCTCTTTTAAAAGTCCCAGATTTTCCACCTGACTTATAGGTAAGTTGTGTTTTTGTAATTGTCATTTCTCTGTCTACTGCTTTACACATATCATATATAGTCAATGCAGCTATGGATACTGCTGTTAAAGCTTCCATTTCTAATCCTGTTTTTCCATTTAATTTACAATTGCAAATAATATTAATAGAATTAGTATTATCATCTATTTCAAAATCTATTGTTACAGATGAAAGTGATATAGGATGACACAGAGGTATTAATTCAGAAGTTTTTTTTGCAGCCATTATCCCTGCAATTCTTGCTATACCTAAAACATCTCCTTTTTTTGCATTACCACTTTTAATCATATTTAAAGTCTGTTCATTCATACTTATACTTGATATGGCAGAAGCTAGTCTTTCTGTAACATTTTTATCTGATATATCAACCATGATAGCTTTACCATCATTATCAAAATGCGTAAATTTATTATCTTTTTTCATAGTACTCTCGCTATCTTTTTATTAATTCTTTAGTAGCTAATTCAATATTATCACTTCTCATTAGTGATTCACCTACTAAAAACCTCATAATACCAATTTTCTCCATACCTTTTAGATCATTATTATTATTTAATCCACTTTCACATATAATATCACAGCTATCAGGGATTAATTTAGAAAGCTTTATAGTATTATTTAGGTCTATATCTAAAGTTTTTAAATTTCTATTATTTATACCTATTAGGTCTGCCTGTAAGTTTATTGCTCTTTCAACTTCTTTTTCATTATGAGTTTCTACAAGGACATCCATTCCTAAACTATTTGAAATATTAATTAGTTCCTGGGCTAGATTATCATTAACAGCTGCTAATATTATCAATATACAATCAGCTCCAATACTTCTGCTTTCATAAATTTGCCATGGATCTAACATAAAATCTTTTCTTAATATTGGAAGTTTAGAATGTTTTTTTACATTTATTAAGTAATTTACACTGCCTTTAAACCATTTTTCTTCAGTTAATATGCTCAGGCATGCTGCACCCCCTTTAAAGTATTCCTTAGCTATTTTTACAGGGTTAAAATCATTTTTAATTAAACCTTTTGATGGGCTCGCTTTTTTTATTTCTGCAATTAATCCAAAATTATTATTTTTAAGTTTGTTATTTAATGCTTTTTTAAACCCTCTAGGGGCTTCTTGCATTTGTATTATTTTTAATAAATCTTCTTTAGAAGTTTTCTTTTTTAGATCATTTACTTCTAAGATTTTATTATCACATATTTCTTTTAATACTGACATTTTACTCATTACTAACTATTATTAATTTATTTAGGGTGTTTAGTGGCTTACCCTCATCTATAAGATTTTGTGCTAATTCAATACCCTCTTCATAAGTATTAACACTGTCTGCCACACAAAATGCTGCAGCAGCATTTAACACTACTATATCACGATATGCACTTTTCTCTCCCTCAAATAGATGCAGCATTTTTTTTGCATTGTAAGAAGGAGAGCCTCCTTGTATAGATTTCGGGCTGCATAGCTTAAAGTTATATTTTTCAGGATTAATTTCAAATTCTTTTATTTGATTATTAGATAATTCTGCAATTTGTGAATTACCAGTTAATGTTATTTCATCCATACCATCAGAGCCGTTAACAACCCAAGATTTTATAGAATTTTGGGCTTGTAATGTTTCTGCTAGAATTCTTAAATATTGGTTTGAAAATACACCTAATAATTGTCTTTTTGCTCGAACAGGATTTAATAATGGGCCTAATAAATTAAATATTGTTCGAAAAGTAAGTTCTTTTCTAACTTTAGCAACATTTTTAAAAGCTTTATTATAATTAGGAGCAAATAAAAAGCACATATTAGTATCTTTTAAACACTTATTTAGAAGCTCTTCTCCTATATTTATATTTATTCCAAGCTCTTTCAATACATCTGATGCACCTGATTTTGAAGAGACAGCAGTATTACCGTGCTTTGCAACATATAAACCATTAGAAGCAACAATAAATGCAACTGCAGTAGATATATTAAATGTTTTTAATCCATCTCCACCGGTTCCTACAATATCTA
>CAWVYV010000129.1:0-3523 GCA_963934475.1 uncultured Alphaproteobacteria bacterium
AGAAATGGCAGGTAAGATAATACCAACTATTGATCCTACAGGAGAGCCTTATTTATTATATGAAAGTGCTAGTATGTTGGATAATGTGTCTTATAAGTTTAATAGGAATAAAGATGTTCAATATTGGCTGGAAAAGCATAAGATTAGTACTCTTGCAAGGCTTAATGCTGAAGGTGCTATTAAATATTTTGATGAGAAAGGAGAGCTAGATTCAAGATGCTTTAAAGCTCTAGAAGTAAAATGTAGGGAACAAATACAAATTATCAATAGAGAGTTGTATACGTTCAAAGTTCAAGTTAAACCCGAGTATAGAAAGTACATGACAGAATAACTGTGAAGAGTTGTCTGTTTAACAGCTCGTGTTTAATTGAGGCATAGAAGGGGAGTGTAATGCTCCCCTAATATGTTTAATCTAATAAAAATAAAATATGAAAGACACAATAGCACTAATAGATGGAGATAGCTTAATCTATTATGAAATGGGTAAACCAACCTTAGAGGAAGCTCTAGAAGGTATAGATACTAGAATAATGCATATGCTTAGCCAATGTAAAGCTGAAAAATACGCAGGGTTCTTGACACAGGGAAAATGTTTTAGATACAAAGAGGCAGTAAGTAAACCTTATAAAGGAAATAGAAAATATGGAGATAAACCTATCATATTCCCTGCAATTAAAGAATATTTAAAACAGAAATGGAAGTTTATAGCAGTAACTGAGTTAGAAGCTGATGATTTAGTTTCTATATATAGTGACCCTCTTAAAACTGTAATATGTAGCCCTGATAAAGATGTTCTGTACCAAAATAAAGGTATTAACTATAATTATGGAAAAGCTGAAACAATAGTAGTAGATGAAAACGAAGCTTTAAGGTTTTTATGGAAGCAAGTTCTAATGGGAGATTCTACAGACGGTATAGGTGGAATACCTAAAGTAGGTCAAAAGACAGCTGAAGCATGGTTAAAACCTTTAATTCCTGCAGAAATGCCAGAATTTGTATTAAATAAATACTTAGAAAAATTTGGAATTCAAGAGGGAATTTATAAATTTACAGAAACATTTAAGTTGATATATATATTAAAAACTGTAGAAGAAGCTAAGACTGCAACAGGTATAGACTTACCAGAACTAGTAACTTATGATGTTACCTTAAAAGAAGAAGAATTATGGTAAAATGTAATGATTTAACATATGCGCTTGTTAACGCTCTTACCGTCAGGGTAGGTGGGGGAACAAAAGCACTTACTGCACATAAAGTAGACGGTGTTATTCATTCAATAGAAGGAGAGGGAAGTATTTGTTTTACTTTAGGATTAACTATAGAAGTAAAAAAACAGAAATATAAAATTAATCTTATTGAAGAGAAATGGATTAATAATATATTAGTATTTGAGGTATCTATAGCAAAAAGAACAAAATCATTTACATATATTTTACCTATGCTAGGCCCTGGAAAAGAATTGTTTATGATAGATAGACTTGTAAATGTCTTTACATCTACACAGAATAATACAAATTGTATTGCAATACTATATAGGTATTCAGGAGATCCTTTGTTCTTAAAGCTAGAACAGGCGTTTAAAAAGTTTAGTTATTTTAGAGAAATAGAAGATGTAGATCCATATCATGTTTTATTTGTATTTAATGTTCCAGATAAATATAAAAGTGTTTATAGGAATTTTATTAAAGGAAGGTACTCTAAATTTAATAAACTTTATAAATTACATATTTTAGACTTTTTCAATTTAACTAAAGATAGTCAAGTTTGTCAAGTTCTATTTAAATCCCCCGCAAGAAGACTAGTTTTAGATAAGTTACTAGGAACTGAATTACCGGAAAACTCAGAGCTATTAAGTATAATAGATGCGAAAGAAACTTATAATCCAGATATTTATAAACCTAAAAAATTACTTTAATGAAATTAAATGATATAGTAAAACTTAAAACACACAGCGTAAACCACACCCGTGGTATAATAGGGGCTCACTATAAAATAGCAGAAATAAAAAAAACAGAAGTAAAACTATGTTCTATAGAAGATTCAGTATATTGTTTTTATGCGGAACAAAATCAAATAGAACTTGTTGTCCAAATGTCAGTACCTGGGTCCTATGAATTTGATGTTCCTTATAATATGGACCACACTGGAAGTGACCTTGATATAGATAAAAAATGGAAAGTTCCAGAAAGTGCGGACTTTGGTTGGCATTTAGATAAAGTAGTTGAAGAAATAACTAAACTATTAAAATTGAAAAATAAAGCTTATGGCAACACTGCTCTTAATCCTACTAATATTTTTAGTAAATTAAGTGCTACTGAAGCAATATGCGCAAGAATAGATGATAAATTAGCTAGAATAAGCAATAGAGGTATTACTGATGAAACTGAAGATACAGTGGATGATTTAATTGGATACTTATTATTACTTAAAATGTCTATGCAATGAAAAAAAAGAAAAAGAATAATATAGTAGTAATATGGCCATAAAATAAAGGGGAGATAACATTTTTGTTATTTTCCCTTATTTTTTTTATATAACACCCTTAATTAGTAATTAATAACTTTTACACTGTCCCCACCAACAATTCCAATTTGACTACTGGCTGGTTTTGATACAACTGGATAAGCCAAATTATCAGAATTGTTTTTAATAGAGTTGTGTTTTTTTATAGTTTTTTCTATATGAGTATATTGTGAATTTCTATGCATAAGATTGTATATTAAAGAAAATAACACTATCATACAAATAAAAGAAATAAAACTATATCTTCTGTATTTCATAATTATTTAGATTTTATTCTATCTAGCTCTCTTTCTAAGAATTCAACTTTCATTTTTAATCCAGCAGCTTCAACTTTAACTTTCATTAATTCTTCAGTCTGATCATTTTTGTCTTTCTCTAACCTTTCAACTCTAGCCATTAGATCATCCCTATAAATGTTTTTCTCAGACTTGTCTTCTTTTTGCTTATCTCGTTTATTACGAATAATAAACTCATAAAACTTCCAACCACCTGCACCAAAAATGACACTGATAGCTGTTATTATTATTGTAGTTAAATTTTCACTCATGACAATGACTTATGTAATATTTCTTTTTTTACTTTAAATAAAATCCAAATCCACATTGATGCGTACCAACAAGTAATAAGTATATTTTTTGCATCTATAAAAGTAAAAGGATCACCCTCACCTTGAAATATATTTACTAAGTATCTTATAGTTGAAAATAAGTAAATAGTTAAATAATATGTAATAAATATAGATAACCATTTTTTATTATGTAAAAATACCATCATACCAATACTTCCTATTAAATAGGAAAAGTATAACCAATATGTATATGGTTGTCCTTCTGCTTGCCAGTATGCTAATGAAGTCCATAACACCATGTTATTTAAAATATCACTAGCAACCCACATAAATAGTAAAGGCTCAAAATCAAAGTAGATTAAGATTTCTTTTATCTTACGTAAGTAGGTTTTTATAGACATTTACAGTTCATATTTACTCCTCAATTTTTCT
>CAWVYV010000130.1:0-3523 GCA_963934475.1 uncultured Alphaproteobacteria bacterium
GCTTTACCTGCATTTTTACTGTTACTAGGAGGAGGTCCTGTATTAGCCTATATTTACTCTAGTTTTCCAAAATTAATTTTAATTGAAAAATATAGTCTTTTATTATTTATAATCTCAGGTTCATTAATAATAACTAGCGGTATTATTAAAATAAGAAACAGGAATCACTCCTGTCCTACAGACACTACAGAAGAAAAATCATGTACGAGCCTACAATGTTTCAATAAATATATATATATATTCTCTATATTTCTATTTATATGCGGCTCGGTATATAATTTTTTTCCCCAATTTTTTATAAATAATTCGTTACTAATAAATATTTAATATAAAATTAAATATTTATCCTATTAGAAATCTCAATAAGGTTTTCATCAGGATCTCTAATATATATTGAATATAAATCACTAGAAGCGCCAATTTGTTTAATAGGACCCTGTTCTATTTTTATATTATTTCTTATAAAAATTTTTTCCCACTCTAATATATTCTTATCTGAAATAAAACAAATGTCTCCGGTTCCTGGTTTTGCAACTTTTGCGCCTGGCTTAATTAAGTTGTTATTTTCATGTAAATTAATTTTTTGGTTACCAAATTTTAGACATTTTCTAATTTCTGTATTTGGTCCTAACTTAAACTCTTCTAATTTCATACCCAAGACATCACAATAAAAAAATACTGTCTTATTTAAATCCGTTATAGTTAAAACTATGTGATCAATAGATAGGATCATATTACTTTATATTCCTATGCAATAACTGTGACATCTCTATAATTCTACTATCTTTTAAAGCAGCTGCTCTAATTGGAGCAATAGCCTTATAATCTGGATCATTAAACATATTTATAAAATTTATTCTTTTAGGATAACGTACTAGAATAGATATATCCCAATCATCTGTTCCTATTATAGAATTATGAACTTTTCCCATCCATATAGGCTCTCCTCCATATTTTGGCTGAAATTTTGCAAATTTTTTACCATAAACTTCATAAGCCTTTCTTCCAGTTAAGCCATCCACTCCAAACCCTACTTTTGCGATATCTAAATATTTTAATAAATTCAACATAATAATAGGCTCTTCTAAATTACCCTTAGACATTAATTCTAGAGCACCTTCTTCTACATTAATACTAGCTTTCATTATTACTCCACTGGTAATTCTAAATCTCTATAAAATTCAACATTGCCCTTTTTTCTATTATATAAGTCAGAAATAATACTAGATAAACACTCTTTGGCTTTACTAGATATTCCTAGTAAATCATTGCCATTATTCCAATCATTTTCATCCTTAGGTTTCCAATTTGCATAATTTTTAATTAAATTAAATAAATTATCACAACTTAAAGAATATATACCCTTCCCTTTTTCTACTTCTATTTCTTTGGAGCATTCTTCTATCAAGTAAAATTTCCATAAGCCATATGGTAATGTGGCACTATTTTTTTCATCAAATTTATAATTAACTTTTGTCTCATCATATACTTCTTGAAGATCCCAATAACATTCTTCAATTAATGAAAAACATTCTGTTAATTTTAAATGATATTCTTTATAAATATTATTTTTCATTAAATAAGTTTCCTTTACACGATAGATAAAAATATATTTATAGTTATTGAAATTCTATCATTATATAAATATAAAAAAAATGATAGCCAAATATATGAAATTAAACCATCAAAGTGACAAGCAATAATACCTATGGTTTAATGTTAATATTTTTATAATTATGATGGATAATATTTTGCCTAATTCAGATTTTTCTTATGATCCTGTTACAGCTATAAATGAAGATGAAGCCAAAGGAAGAACTGCAGAAATTTTTTTAGACATAAGAAAGACAATGAATATTTCTCTTATTACTTCTATATGGCGCGGACTAGCAAGTATGGATAATAGTCTAGAAGAAGTATGGGCACTCACTAAACCAATATATCTTTCTGGCACTCCAGAATTAGCTCTGAAAAACATGATAAATACTATAAACATACCTACCCCAGCTTTTAATAATAACTTTAAAGATATCAAGAAGAGTGACTTATTAGATATTAAAAATATTATTACAGTTTATAACAAATCTAATGGTATGAATTTAATGGCCTTATCAGCATTAGTAATGTCAGAATATAAGCCACGCATAGCAATAACTAATACACCACTCAAAATAATGGAATCCACCTTTCCTGAACTCATGAAAAAAGATGATATTACTTCAGAGAGTTGGTTAATAGTAAAAAAGGTTAATTCACTTGGTTCTCCTCAGGGAGAGGATGCTCATATAGCTACATTATGGAGACATCTTGCACACTGGCCACATTTTTTATCTATAATATATAACCACTTCAAAATATTAGATTTAAATGGTGATATTAATACAGTTCAAAAAAATGTATTAGAACATGTTAAAACAAAAGGAATTAACCTGAAAAGACAAAAGATAAAATATGAAGAGATAGACAGTTTTACACTAAATACTATTACAGATTATGTTCATACTACCAATCAAGTTATCCGAATGGTTGTATTAGGACATATGATGATTAAATGGATTGAAC
Source organism: uncultured Alphaproteobacteria bacterium (assembly GCA_963934475.1). Lineage (GTDB taxonomy): Bacteria > Pseudomonadota > Alphaproteobacteria > TMED109 > TMED109 > TMED109. Next base: position 2,563 of record CAWVYV010000130.1, read on the forward strand.
AATAGAGCCTATAGTAAAATATATATTAATTACAAATTATCCATAGAATCACTTAAAAAATTAAAACCTGCCTTTTTAAGTTTCTTTAAAACGTTCTGAGAATCTTCCTTTTCTCTATTTTGGCTTAGTTTAGATTTAGCTATTTGATCAGAAATATTAATCTCAAAACCCACTATTTCCTTAAGCATAGAAGACATGAATTCAGAAGAAACATCGTTCATCTTCCAATCTGTATTTTTATTATTATCTTTTTCAAAAATATAGGTTAGTTCTTTAACAGTTTTTAGCAAAAATCTTTGGTCAGTATTAAAAGAAATTTTGCCATATAAATGAACAGATTGGTAATTCCATGTTGGAACATGCTCTCTTTTCTTATTTCTACTAGGATACCAATTAGGGCTTATATAAGCATCTTCTGACTTAAATATTGCCATAACATTATCGTTATTTTTTAACTCTTCATGAAGTTTATTAGCTTTTGCGATATGTCCAATTAATATTTTTTTAGAATTAGAAAATTTATGTAATATCAGAGGTATATGGTTAGCTATTATACCTTTTTTAGTATTAGCTACTAATATAGCTAGTGGATAATTTTCTATAATTCTCTTAATTTCTTCTTCTCTATTCTCTTCAAAGTGTTTAGGAACATACATTCCATTTCCCCAAATATTTTATGTAAAGAATAAGCTATATTTTACTTTAAAAGGATTATATTGTTTAGCTACTATTATTTTTCATTCTTTAATTTAAAATTAAATAAGAGCTATATGAATATTAAAGCATCTAATAATAAAGTCGGTATATTTCTTATGATATGCGCTATTTTATCATACTCATTTATGGATGGTGTAATTAGATACTTATCACAACATTATAATGTCATAACACTTGGAATGTTTAGATACTGGGTTTTTGCATTATTTATAATTATCTTATATTCAAGAAAAGGGAAATCTCT
>CAWVYV010000131.1:0-3512 GCA_963934475.1 uncultured Alphaproteobacteria bacterium
TTTCATAGGTCTAAAAATATTGTATAATTATAAAGGAACATTTTTACCTTTAACAGATTTCATTAACCTTTTAGCTACAGCCCACCTATGTACTTCAGAAGGACCATCATAAATTCTAAATGGGCGTATTTCTCTAAATAGTCTTTCTACAAGCGTGTCATCTGTAATACCCATACCGCCTAATGTTTGCATAGATCTATCTACAATTCTAAATGCAGCTTCTGAGCAAAATACTTTAGACATACTAGACTCATTTCTTGCTTCTTCACCTTGATCTAATAGCCATGCTGTATTCCATATAAACAATCTACTCGTTTTTATATCAATTTCACTATCAGCAAGTTGAAATGCTAACCCTCCATGATCACCTATATTTTTACCAAATGCCTGCCTTTTTGAAGCATAAGAAGTAGCAATATCATGAGCTCTTTGCGCAGCACCTAGCCATCGCATGCAATGTGTTAATCTAGCTGGAGCTAATCTTACTTGCGCATATTTATAGCCTTCTCCAACCTCTCCTAAAACTTGATCATCTGATACTAATAAATTCTTAAACTCAATTTGACAATGTCCTCCAGGAAACGAAGATTCCATAGAGTTTTGTGTTCTAAGTTTAATAATAGCTGGATCATCATTATCAACTAAAAATATCGTGGCGCCATAGCCTTTTTCTATTTTTTCTGATGTTCTTGCCATAATTATATTTAATTTGGCTCCATTAAAACCTGTAGTGAACCATTTTTCTCCATTTATTACCCAACCTTTACTGGTCTTTTTTGCAACAGTTTGTAGCATGGTTGGGTCTGAACCCGCACCAGGTGCTGGCTCTGTCATAGAAAAACAAGATCTAATCTTTGCTTCTGCAAGAGGCCTTAACCATTTCTCTTTTTGTTCCTTATTAGCTACGACTTCAAGCATATGCATATTACCTTCATCTGGTGCTGAACAGTTCATAGCTTGTGGGCCTAATAAAGAATAACCAGACGCTTCAAATATTACTGACATATCCCTCATATTTAGTCCTAATCCACCCCATTCTTTTCCAACGCTAGGAGATAACAGTCCTAATTTTTTTGCTTCTTTATTTAGTTCTGTTCTTAATGTATCATGTGGACCATGAGAATCTTGTCTAGGGTCTTTTTCTCTAGGTATTACATTTTCTAATATAAATTTTTCTGTAGCGTCTTTTAATTTTTCAATTTCATCTGGAATTTTAAAGTCTATCATAGGAATATCTTTCAAATATAATCATTATTATTTATAGCATTAATGCCTCTAATATAGGCTGCTTCTGCAACTATACCAAACTTTTTATACTTACTTTCTTTTATAGTCCCTCTCAAGTATTGAGCATATAATTGCTGGAAAACTACTCCAAGTTTAAGAAGAGATAAAGCATATATCCATTTAAAATCTTTAATACTTCTTCCTGAAAGCTTTTGATACAAATTTAATGCTTCCTTTCTTGAAATAAAACCAGGTGTTTCTGATGGCATTTGATTTAATAGAAGCATATCTGAAGAATCTTTATTTAATGTCCAATAGGATAGTAGTGTAGCTAAATCAAACAATGGGTGCCCTCTAGTAGCCTGATCCCAGTCAATAATAGCTTGAGGAAATACCTTTTGAGAATTTAGAGGTTTTTTCAATATAATATTATCTAACTTAAAATCATTATGAAGAATAACAAATTCTTTTTCTTCAGGTATTTTTTGGGAATTTAATATTTTGAATAATATTTCCATATTTTTAGATTTTTCATTTCCATGAGCTATAACACCTCTTTTATACCAACCTATTAGTTGTCTAGATAAAAAACCCTCAGGTTTCCCGTAATTTTCTAATGCTACATCTACAGGTTTAATTTCATGTAATTTAACTAAGGTCTCTATAAGCATTTTACTTAAATGTTTTGTATTATCTTTCGATTTATACTCTTCAGGAATAGTCTTGCCATTAATGGTAAATCCATCTTTAAAATCCATAATATGAAAAGGAGCACCAAATATATTTTGGTCATCACAAAATAATATCGAATTTGGTACAAGATTAAATTTCTTACTAAGAGAGCTCATTACTGTATGCTCTCTTTTCATATCATTAGCTCCTGGAGGTAATGGGCCTAATGGAGGACGTCTTAATACATAAGGTTTATTATTTAAAAAAATTTTATAATTTAAATTACCCATACCATTCTTAAATCTAGAAGGTATTGGATCTAAATTAAGACTAAATTTTTTTAATTTAAGCCACTTAGATAATTTATGCCAATGAGTCTCTGTAATTTCTAACATATTTAATTATAAACTATCAATGATTAGCATGTCCTGCATCTATAGCAATAATTGTTCCAGATATATAGTCACATCTCGGAGAAACTAAAAAAGTAGTTAGGTCTGCAACTTCTTCTGCCTTAGCAGCTCTTTGAAAAGGTAAATCTTTAAAAAGTTCTTCCCATCTATCTTCATCATTAAATTGCTCTTTAGCTTTGCCTTTCATCATTGTAATTAGTCTGTCAGAAGTGGTAAACCCAGGATTAATACCTAGTACTCTGATTCCATTTGCAGTACTTCCATTTGATAGAGCTTTTGTAAAAGCCATAAGCCCTGCATTAGCTGTAGTTCCTGCTATATAATTATACATATGTTTTACACCAGCAGATCCAAGAATATTCAAAATTACGCCCTTTTTTATAGTTTTCATCTTAGAATAAATTGCTCTTGTAAGATTTATATATCCAAAAACTTTTAGATTCCAAGATTCTCTCCAAATATCTTCATTTATATCTAATATATTTCCTGGTGGAATAGCGCCTGCATTATTAATTAAAATGTCGACATTCCCAGAAAATTCAGCAACTTTTTCAGCAGCACCTTTAAGTGATAAATCTATTGCAATTATTTCAACAGATATATTATATTTTTTTTGTAAATCTGATTTTACTTCAATTAACTTATCTTCACTTCTCGCCGTTAATATTAAATTACAACCTTCTTCTGCCATAGACTCAGCTATAGCTTTTCCTATTCCTTTTGACGCTCCTGTAATTAAGGCAGTTTTATTATTTAAGTTTAATTCCATTGCATAACCCTTATATTTTAGAATAATATTTAATTAGTTATTATAGATTAATTTAAATTATATAGAAAACTACTAATTATGAAAGTAAATGAAAATTGGTTGATACAAAAACCTTCAATATGCTCTAAAGGAGGAGTTGTTTCTAGTCATCATTATGAAGCGTCACAAATAGGTGTGGATATTTTAAATAATGGAGGCAATGCAGTAGATGCTGCGGTTGCTATGGGTTTAGCTTTGGGAATAGTAGAGCCTTGGATGAGTGGAATAGGTGGCTGTGGGTATATGCTTTTTCATAATGCTAACAATCAAGAAACTCACGCAATAGATTTTGGTGTTAAGTCATCTAAAAATTTAGATTTATCGAAATATAAAGTGCTAGACCAAGGAAAAGATAGCGATTTATTTGGTTGGCCCAATGTAAAAGATGACGT
>CAWVYV010000132.1:0-3506 GCA_963934475.1 uncultured Alphaproteobacteria bacterium
AAGAAAAAAATGGTCTTCAGGCAATCAGTCCAAGTGGAAAGCCTATAATAAGTAAGGATCAAGATGCTACATTCTTACCATTACGTTTTTCTAAATTAGCTAGTCTAGGTGCAAAAGAAGAATTAATCGAACTAAGTAATTTGGTACCATCTGAAGATATGTTAGGAAACTTGGCCAAGGAAGCAATATATGCTCGATTATTGTCTGGGGAGACTGAAAAAGTATGTGGTGAAGTAATTGAACTTGCAAAAAGAACTAATGAATCTTATTGGAGAAAAGCATTAATAGTTTGTCAATTAATATTAGGAAATAGAGACGCTGCTTTATTAAGTTTAGAACTATTGTTAGCTGAGCTAGATAGTGCAGATAAGTTTTCTAAATTAATCTATACTTTGGCAGATAAGACTAATCAAATTGAATTTGATAAAGATAGTATTCATTTTAAAATTTTAATTGCTGTATTGCCTGGACAACAATTAGATAAACACCGTCTTAATTTAGAGCCTTCAGGCTTAAGTGTAGTAGCAAAAAATATTAATTTATCCTGGGAAATAAGAATGTTGGCTGCTGAAAAAGCAGTATTGGCAGGTTCATTACCCGGTATATATTTGAGCGAACTAGCAGAACAATTTAAATTTGAACAGGATATATTTTCTAGAGCGGCATCTGAAAGTAAATCTATGAAAGGCTTTATGGCTAGATCATTATTGTTGCAAGCAGCAGCTTTAAATACCTCTGTTATAGAAAGAGCAAGGTTTTTAAGACTTTTATTAGATAGTGCTGATAATGATGAAGTTTTCCAAGTATATGCTTCTGTAATTATGCCTATATTACTAACTATCAAGCCTGGGCCTGAACTTATATGGTTTGCATCTTCTGCAACAAGAGCGGCTATTGCTGGAGGTAATTATAAATTAGCATCTAATTGGCTTACAGTTCTTGGTAAAACTCTAGATTTAGATTATGAAGCTTCAGGAAGTTTGTTAAGACTTCTTCCTTTAATAGCTATAGCAGGACAAACTTTACCAAAACCATTTAGTAAACAACAGGCAACCGATGTATGGTCTGGCTTATCAGATAGTTTTAGTAGAGAAGATAAAGAAAAAAGAGCCAGTAGATTATTAGTTTTGCTAAGTGCTATGGGAATAGAGTCTAGGCAAGGTGCATGGAAGAATATAATAAGTTCTAGTAATATATTTGAAAAAGAAAATATTCCAGCTACTGCTTTAAGGTATCAGTTACGTGATGCTGCAGAAAATAATAGAGTAGCAGAAGTTGTTTCAATAAGTTTGATTATGTTGGGGTCTGAGGGGCCAAGTAAATCAGGCTTAGTTGCGCTTAATGCTGTAATTAGAGCACTAAGAGAAATCGGACTAGAAACGGATGCAAGAGCGATTGCTATTGAAGCTGCAATTGCTTATGTAAACTAATTTAATGAGTACAGATGGTGATATTTTAGAATTATTTGATGAAATGTTATTAGTTGAAAAGCAATTATCTAATAATACGAGACGCGCATATAAAAGTGATATCAATTTATATATTGAATTTATCCACGCAAAATATAATTTTTCAATATTAGATGTGGATAGTAAAAACCTTACTAGTTGGTTTAGGAGTCTCTCAAAAGAATCAATTTCTAGAAATTCTTATTTAAGAAAAATTTCTTCTATAAAAGAATTTTATCGTTTTTTATACTCCGATGAATTAGTTAAATTTAATCCAGCAAAAGACATTGAATCTCCAAAAAAAATTCAAAATATTCCTAAAGTATTAACAATTAGGCAAATAGAAAATATTATAAATAGTTTAAAATCAAAGAGTAGCCCAAAATATATAAGGTTACTCGCGTTAATAGAAATAATGTATTCAACTGGTATAAGAGTTGAGGAGCTTGTAAGTATTTCTTTAAACGCAATAAATTATGAAAACAAGTCTATTTTTATTAAAGGAAAAGGTGGAAAAGAAAGAATTGTTCCATTTGGATTTCATGCTTTAAAGGCTATAAAAAATTATATAAATATAAGAGATTTTTTCATAAAGAATAAAAAAAATTCTTCATTTATGTTTCCTTCCAAAAGTAAACAAGGTTATTTGACAGCTAGAAGATTTTCACAATTACTAAAAGAAATTTCAATAAAAGCAAAAATATCACATTTATCTATCTCTCCGCATACTTTAAGGCATAGTTTCGCAACACATATGTTGTCTGGAGGAGCAGATTTAAGAGTATTACAAGAAATTTTAGGACATGCAGATATTTCTACAGTACAAATTTATACACATATTGTTGATGATAGGAAAAAAACAGCATTAACCTTTCATCCTTTAGAGATTAATAAAAGCTTATAACTATTTCTTAATTAATAATAGAATTGACTGCTATAAGCATTAATTTTATAAAGTATTTATTAAATTTATAAGGATATGTTTATGCATTTTCTAGATTTTGAACAGCCTATAATTGAACTTGAAGCTAAGATTAGAGATTTGTCTCTTTTAGGTGGGGCGAGTAAAGAAATATTCTCTTTAAAAAGAGATGTAAATAATTTTCTTGAAAATGCCTACAGCAAGCTATCTCCATGGCAAATAGTCCAGGTGGCTAGGCATCCTGAAAGACCTCACGCTAGTAATTATATAAGTGCCCTAATAAAAGATTTCCAAACTTTATCTGGAGACAGAAGTTTTGCAGAGGATAACGCTATTATATCTGGTATTGGTTCTTTTAATGGTCAATCTGTTATGGTTATAGGGCAAGAGAAAGGCTCGGACACAGATTCTCGAGTAAAACATAATTTTGGAATGGCTAAACCTGAAGGTTATAGAAAAGTTTCGCGTTTAATGAAATTAGCAGAAAAGTTCAATATGCCATTAATTACTTTTGTAGATACTGCTGGAGCATATCCAGGAGTAGGTGCTGAAGAAAGAGGGCAAGCAGAAGCAATTGCTTCTTGTATTCAAGATTCTTTAGAAATTAAAGTACCTTTCATAAGTGTTATAATTGGAGAAGGTGGGTCAGGTGGTGCTATTGCTTTAGCATCAGCAAATAAGGTTTTAATGTTACAAAATGCTATATACTCTGTTATATCTCCAGAAGGATGTGCATCTATACTTTGGAGAGATAATAATAAAGCAGAACTAGCTGCTGATTCACTAGGAATAACAGCCCAATTTCTTAAAGAAAAAGGTATAATAGAAGAAGTTATCGCTGAGCCTATTGGAGGAGCACATAGAGATCATACTCTAACTATTAAAAATGTGGAAGACGCGTTAAAAAAATCTCTTAATGAAATAAAAGATTATACTAAAGAGCATTTAGTAAAAGATAGACAAGAAAAATTTCTAAAGTACGGTCGTTTATTAAAATGATCTATATTATTCACTGAGGCATATAAATTGATTCCTTTATTACTAGTTGTTGTGATTGATTTAATTGGTTTTGGAATAATCATACCTCTTTTACCTTTTTATGCTGAAACTTTTGGGGCTTCTCCTCAAAAAGTAAC
>CAWVYV010000133.1:0-3498 GCA_963934475.1 uncultured Alphaproteobacteria bacterium
TATTCATGTGCCTGTAGAAAAAACTTATCCAATTGAAGATATTAAGAAAGCTGTTGCACACGCAGCTAAATATGGAAGAAGTGGAAAAATAATAGTTACTCCCAATGGAGAAAATTTTACTAGTTAATAACCTTTATCAACCATCACTTCTATTAAATATGGTTTTTTATATTTAAATGCTTTTTTAAATAAGCTTTTTAAGCTTGTTGGCTCTGAAACCTGAGTAGCTTCAACTCCCATTGAATTGGCTATTTTAACAAAATCAATTTTGGGTTTATTAAAATCCATTCCTACAAAGTTAGTATTGTTATGAAATCCTTCTAGTCGTTCTTTGATAATGCGATAACTTTGGTTATTAGCTATGACATATATAATTGGTAAATTATAGTGCGCGGCAGTCCATATAGATTGAATAGCATACATAGAGCTTCCATCTCCTATTATTGCTACTATTGTTTTATTCTTATTAGCTAATGATACTCCTATACATCCTGAAACTGCCCATCCAATTCCTCCGCTTGCTAAACCATAAAAGTCTTTATGGTTTTTAAAAGGAAGAAAGTTTAATAAACTTCTGGAAGATACCAGAGCCTCTTCTACTACTATATTATTATTAGAAATATTTTCAGCTAAAGTCATCATTAACCAGTTTGGAGTAATAGGGATTATATTTTTATCTTTTGATGTTTTAGAAGTAAGGTCTTTTTTATTTTTACTCCAATTATTTTTTTCTATTTTTTTAATTCTAATAACTGCATTATTTTTATATGTTTTATCTAAATTATTAGATAAAATTTTATTAAGATTTATTAGTGTCGTTTTAACGTTTCCTAAGATAGCTTGTTCAGTATGATAATTTTTTGCTAATTCCCAATCTCTAATTCCAATATGTATTATAGACATATTTTTTGGAAGAGGCTCTATAGAGCTCCATACAGACATTCTTAAAACATCACTTCCTACACAAATTAATAAATCATAATTTTCTAATATTTTTTTAACCTGTGATTGACTTCTAGGCATTACACCCACATATGTTTTATGTTCTGAAGGGTAATGGGAGCCATGTGGAACAGTTTGCTGATAAACAGCCGCTCCAATCATCTCTGAAAAATTAGAAATTTCATTAAAGCTAGCTGTTTGAGCTATTTCATGGCCAGAAATGATAACAGGATTATTCGCTTTTAAAATTCTATTTTTTATATCTTCAAGGGTTTCTTTATCTGGAGTTATATTATATTTAATTCTAGATGGTTTTCCTAAGTCTATTTCTGCTTCTGCATTTAAAATATCGCCTGGCAGAGATATAAATACAGGACCAGTAGGAGGCGCTAATGCTATTTTTGCAGCTCTTCTTAGTATTCTAGGAAGATCTTCTAGTCTTGTAACTTCTATTGCCCATTTTACAAGAGGTTCCGCCATCTGAACAAGAGGTCCATATAGCATTGGTTCCATTAGCCCATGACCTTGTTCTTGCTGTCCTGCAGTAATTATAACTGGGCTGCCTACAAATTTAGCATTATATATTGCACCCATTGCATTTCCTAAACCAGGAGCAACATGAACATTACACACAGATAATTTTCCAGTTGCTCTTGAGTATCCATCTGCCATAGCTACAACTATAGATTCTTGAAGTCCTAAAATATATTGTATTTCTGGGTAATCTTTAAGAGCGTGCATAATAGGAAGTTCAGTAGTACCAGGGTTTCCAAAAAGATGGGTAACACCTTCACTTCTTAAAATAGATAAAAAAGCTGATCTTCCAGTAATTTTTTTCATCAATATTCCTAAATAGCTTCTAATTATTATTTATATGTTTTATGCTATGTGCAATTAATATTTAATTTTTATTTTTAGGTGAAAAATGTTTATTACAAGAATTATTGGAAAATCTATTATTTCAGCCGCTTTATTAGGTGGAGGATTTATATTATTCAAAAGAATAAAAAAAAAGAAAAGATTGCTTGATAAGGATAAGGTTAAAAAATAAATTTTTAGTTAAAGAATAGGAACATTATTAATTTTTTCATTAAAATATAAATTACCTGTATTTATTTCTGCTTGGTTGTTCATGATTGCTTTATGGACTATCCTTATAAAATTTATTTTTCCTGTTATATATGCACTTAATTATGGTGAGAGTTTTTCTAAGTTTATAATGTGGGATTTTTGGTGGGTAGCTCATTTATGGTTAGGTTGGAGCTTTTTAAATATATCAAATAAAACTTATTATTTAGGACTATTAATATGTTTTTCAGAATTAATAATTATTTTATATAAACTATATGATTTTTTTGAAACACCTAATTGGACTATTTGGGATACTAATTGGATGATAAATAAAACTTTTGTTTTAATATTGTTTCTATTAATTACTTTAATTCTTCTGAGGAATAAATATTATATATTAAGACTGAATAAGAAATAATATTGAGGTACATATTGTGTTATTAAATCGTAGATCCTTTCTTTTAAGTGCATTATTATCAGGTAATTTAAAAATTGCTAATGCAAAAAGAAATACTTTAAAAACAGAGTTAGTAAGATTAGGTAATACAGACTTAATTATACCAAATATTGGATATGGCTCATCTAGCACATCTGATGAAAACATTGTTAAGCATGCTTTTAATAATGGTATAAGATATTTTGATACCGCAGAATCATATGTAGGTGGGGATTCTGAGATTTCTATAGGTAATGCTTTAAAAAATTTTAGACATGAAATAGTTATTGGAACCAAAACTAAAGCACGCACATATAATAATCAAAGGGATTATATGAAGTCACTTGAAGATTCTTTAAAGAGATTAAGAACAGATTATATAGATATATATTATAATCATGCAGTAAACTCTATTTCTAGATTAGAAAATACTGATTGGTGGGAGTTTATTGATAAAGCTAAATCTGAAGGAAAGATCAGATATAGCGGAGTTTCAGGACATGGCAGCAATTTAGCAGATTGTCTAGAATATTGTATTGATAGAAATTTAGTTGATGTAATATTGTCTGCTTTTAGTTTTGCTCAAGATCCAAGATTTTTTGAAAAGTTAAGACATACTTTTCATTATGTCGCAATTAATCCAAGATTACCAGAAGTGCTGCTAAAAGCTAAAAATAAAGGTATTGGAATCATTGCTATGAAAACTTTAGCTGGGGCAAGACTAAATGATATGAGACCCTATGAAAACGAAGATATTACATACGCTCAGGCGGCTATTAAATGGGCACTTAATACTGATTATGCCGATGCAGCAATTATTTCTATGACTTCAAATTCACTCATTGATGAATTAACCAGTACATCCAATAATAAATTTACAGATAATAAGTCTTTTTCTCTATTGAAGCAGTATTATAAATTAAATCAGGAAAGCATATGTCCGCCAGGGTGTGGAGCATGCAAAAATGCTTGTCCAAATGATGTTCAAATATCTGATGTTATGAGATCTAAGATGTATGCTCTAGATTATAAAAATCCAAATAAAGCAT
>CAWVYV010000134.1:0-3428 GCA_963934475.1 uncultured Alphaproteobacteria bacterium
AGTTCAGCAATAGAGGTTATGTGTGCTGCTAAAAGCATAAAGTTAACTCATCAAAGAAGAGTTATAGCTAAAGTATTATCTAAATCTGATGATCATCCTGATGCTAATATGGTTTATCAGAGATCATCAAAAATAGATTCTAAAATAAGTATGGCTACAGTTTATAGAACAATGAAATTATTTGAAGACACTAATATAGTGGTTGTTAGAGACTTTGGTGATGGAAGGTCTAGGTATGAAATATTTAGTAATGAACATCATGATCATTTAATTGATACAGATTCAGGGGCAGTAATAGAATTTGTAAATGAAGAAATTGAAATTTTGCAGCATAAAGTAGCTAAAAAATTAGGTTATGAGTTAACTGGTCACAGACTTGAATTATATGGTAAAAAAGTTTAATTTTATATTAAAAATATATAGATTAATGTGTTTTAGTAATTAGGATCCAATATATGGCTGCTGCAGAAGATTTTTTTAAAACTATAGAACCTGTTCATTCAGGTAATCTAGAAGTTCGCCTAGCAGAAAGTGCTGCAGAAATAGATGCCGCACAAGCTTTGAGATACAAAGTTTTTTATGATGAAATGTCCGCTAAGCCAAATAGTAAAATGCTAGCTGCAAAGAGAGACTATGATAGTTTTGATGAATATTGGGACCATTTATTAGTATTAGATCATTCAAAAAATAATATTTTAGATAAGGTGGTTGGGACTTATCGCTTAAATAGAAAAAGCCAGGCCTTAAATAATGGAGGTTTTTATTCTTCGGGGGAGTACGATATACAAGGGCTATTAAATTATCCTGGAGAAATTTTAGAATTAGGACGTTCTTGTGTGAATGAACAATATAGAAATGGACAAACTATGCAATTACTTTGGAGGGGCATAGCTAATTATGTATTTTTTTATGATATAAAAATTCTGTTTGGTTGCGCTAGTTTTCCAGAAGTTTCTCAAGAATTAATTAAGCTTCCTTTATCTTATTTGCATCATTATCATTTGGCTCCAAAAGAAATTAGACCGGTAGCTTTAGCTAATAGATATATTAATATGAATTTTTTTTCTAAACCAGAGATTGATATAAAAAAAGCTAAACGCTTAATACCTCCATTAGTGAAGGGATACTTGAGAGTAGGAGCCTTCATTGGAGATGGAGCAGTTTTAGATACTCAATTCGGTACAACTGATATAGTTATAGTTCTTAAAACGGAACAGGTAACGCGTCGCTATAGGTCTCACTATGAATTAGATAAAACGGATATAACGATATTGTGAAGATGTTTTTATTTTTACAATATTTATGCATATATTTAAGAATTCTAATTAGAATAGTATTTATATGCGTCTGGCTTTTATTCATAACAATATTTCTAATTATTTTGAGGCCTTTTAATTTTTCTATATATGCTAATATTCCAAGATTTTTTCATATAGGGTTTTTAAAAATTTTAAATATAAAAGTTAATTTAGTTGGAAAAATCCATAAGGAAAGGCCGGGCTTATTAATTTCAAATCATGCATCTTGGTTAGATATTCCTATATTGTCTTCTTTGACTAATATAAGTTTTATAGCTAAATCAGAAATCTCTAAGTGGCCATTATTTGGTTTTTTAGCTAAATTGCAAGACACTGTTTTTGTAGAAAGAAGATCTATAAAGGCAGTAAAACAAAAAAATGAAATAAATAATATTTTGCTTAAAGGAAAAAGGCTTGTTTTATTTCCGGAAGGAACCTCTTCAGATGGAAATAGAGTTCTAAAATTTAAATCCTCCTTATTTTCTGTTGCAGAAAATAACACAGAAAACTATTTAATACAGGCAGTTACTGTTTGTTATAAAGGGCTTAATGGTTTGCCTATGTCGAGAAGTGAGAGGCCCCTCATTTCTTGGTGGGGCGATATGGACTTAATGAATCACTTGTGGAATATTTTAAAGTTAAACAGCGTAACTATCTTAGTTATTGCACATGAGCCAATCGAAGAAGTGCATGACAGAAAATCTCTTGCTAAAATAGCTTGGGGGCAAATTTCACAAGGCATGGGCCTAGCCCTTTCTGGAAAGCCTAGATCATTAAAACGCAAAGAATCAATATTTATGTAATTTTTAGATTGTAATAGATATTGTTAAAGTTATTTTTTAAATTAAGGCTTACTAATTTTTATGAAAAAAATTTATATTAAAACGTATGGGTGCCAAATGAATGTATATGACTCAGAAAGAATGTATGAGTTAATGGAACCTCATGGTTATACTGTTACAAATGAATATAATGATGCAGATCTAGTAATTTTAAATACTTGTCATATAAGAGAAAAGGCTGCAGAAAAAATATATTCAGAGTTAGGAAGAATAGCACCGTATAAAATTAATTCAGATAGACAAGGTAGAAAATTAAATATTGTTGTAGCTGGATGTGTGGCTCAAGCAGAAGGTAAAGAAATTATTAAACGTCAACCAATGGTTGATATAGTGGTTGGGCCTCAAACATATCATCGTCTTCCAGAATTGCTGAATAGTCTATCTAAGACAGGTAGAAGAATAGTAGATACAGCTTTCCCAATTGAAAATAAATTTGATGAATTACAAAAAATAAGAAATAACAAAAACCCTGTTGCTTTTTTAAGTATCCAGGAGGGGTGTGATAAGTTTTGTAGCTTTTGTGTTGTACCTTATACTAGAGGGTCTGAATACTCTAGGCCAGTAAAGGACATTATTTTAGAAGCTAAAAATTTAATTACACAAGGAGCAAAAGAAATATGTTTATTAGGTCAAAATGTAAATGCTTATCATGGAGAATACAATAATAAAACTCTTTCACTAGATGAACTAATCTATGAAATAGCCAATTTAGAAGGTGTAAAAAGAATTCGTTATATGACCTCACACCCTGCTGATATGACTGAAGGTTTGATCAAAGCACATGGAAATGTAGAAGTATTAATGCCATACTTGCATCTTCCTGTTCAATCAGGAGACGATAAAGTATTAAAATCTATGAATAGAAAATATACCTCTTCAGAGTATTTAAGAATAATTGAAAAATTAAGAAATGCTAGGCCTGATATGGTATTTTCCTCAGATATTATTATAGGCTTTCCTGGAGAAACTGACCAAGCATTTAAAAACACATTAGATTTGGTATGTAAAGTAAATTATTCACAGGCATATTCCTTTAAGTATTCTAGAAGACCGGGTACACCCGGATCTATTATGAAAGGGCAAATTGCAGAGTCAACAAAATCAGAAAGACTGATGATATTACAAGAAATATTATATGCTCAACAATTAGATTTTAATAAAGCCTTTATTGGGAAGAGTATGGAGGTTTTAATAGAAAGAAGGAAAAAAAATAATCAATTAGTTGGAAAAAGCCCATATATGCAAGCAGTACATTTATTAGAAGATAATTATGATATAGGAGATATAT
>CAWVYV010000135.1:0-3386 GCA_963934475.1 uncultured Alphaproteobacteria bacterium
TAGAAGTTAGAGCAGATGTTCCGTCAAAACGAGCTAGAATATTAGAACGAGACAATTCTATTAAAATTACAACTACAGATAATATAACTTTCTCTTCTAAAATTAGAGCAATAGGAGTAAGAGAAAATTCAAGTTCTAGAACAATTCCTATTCATTTAAAATTTGATAGCAACCCTATATCTAGAAAATTATTTGTGGGGGAAAATGTAAATATTTCTATACCTATAGGACCTGGTGTACAAGCACCTACTGTTCATAAAGATGCTATTTTAAAAAGAGAAGGTATGTCTCTAGTATATATTGTAAAAGAAGAAAAAGCTCAGATTAAACCTGTTAAATTAGGTGATGGCGTTGGAAACAGATTTATAGTTTTGGGTGGAATTGAAGTGGGAGACATAACTGTAGTTAAAGGTAATGAAAGATTAAGGCCTGGACAAAAAGTAGCTCCAATTAAAGAAAAGAATATTAATAAAAGCGAGGAAGAATAATGGATATTATTCGCGCTTCTATAGAAAGACCTATCGCTGTGGTAGCAGCGATATTTATGACTATTGTCTTAGGTTTTATAGCATTAGAACGCATACCTATTCAATTAGCTCCAGATGTTAATAAACCCGTAATAACAGTAACTACTTATTGGGGTGGCGCCTCTCCCTACGAAATAGAGAGAGAAATAGTAAATAGACAAGAAGAAGTTTTAAAAGGAATAGAAGGGTCTAAAAGATTAACTGCAAAAGCAATGGCAGGAAGATCCGAAGTTACAGTTGAATTTGATACTGATATAAATATGGATAGAGCTTTATTATTAGTTTCTAACAGATTAAATCAAATTGAAGGTTATCCTGAAGATGCAGGCGAACCAAGTCTTGACACAGCGGGACTAGATGATAACGCAATAGCCTGGTTTATATTAAGTAAAACTGAAGGAAATGATACTGATATTGCTGCCTATGGAGATATTGTTGAAGATGTTATTCAAGATAAAATAGAACGAGTACCCGGGGTGGCCAGAACTACAGTATATGGAGGAAGCCAAACTGAGCTTAGAGTAACAATAGATCCAGAACGTATGGCCAATTATGGTCTTACCGTTCCTGAGGTAGCTCTTGCTCTTCAAAGGGCAAATGCTTCTATTTCTGCAGGAGATGTTGAAGAAGGTAAAAGACGCTATATAGTGAGAGCAGAAGGTGAGTTTCAAACACTTGATCAAGTTAAAAATGTTGTTTTAATAAGTGAAAATAATAATAATGGTAACTTCGGTAGAGTAACTATAAATGATATAGGCACTGTAGAATTTACGTATAAAGAGCCAACTGCTAATATAAGGTTTTTAGGATACTCTTCTTTAGCTATAAATGCAGTTAGACAATCTGGCGGTAATGTTATTGAAATAATGGAAGGGGTTAGAGAAGCCGTAAAAGAATTAAATAACGATATATTACCAGGTTTAGGACTAAAGCTAGAACAAGTTTATGACGAAACCATATATATAGATTCAGCTATAGAACTAGTGAAGCAAAACATATGGATTGGTGGTTCTTTAGCAATATTTATACTAATATTATTCTTAAGGTCATGGCGAGCCACAGTTATTATAGGACTATCCATACCTATTTCAGTAGTTGCTGCATTCGTTGTAATGGCAGCTTTAGGAAGATCTATCAATGTTATTTCACTAGCAGGTATAGCTTTTGCTGTGGGCATGGTTGTAGATGCTGCAATAGTTGTATTAGAAAATATTTACAGACAAAGAGAAAATGGAAAAGATGCAGCTAATGCAGCCTATTCTGGTGCAAAACAAGTTTGGCCAGCTGTTATGGTATCTGCATTAACTACTGTATTAGTTTTTGTTCCAATTTTAATAATGAAATTAGAAGCAGGACAACTCTTTCGTGATATTGCTGTAGCAATTTCTGTAGCTGTTACTATGAGCCTTTTAGTTTCTGTAACGGTTTTACCTGCATTAGCAAAATGGCTCCTAACAGGAGTAACGTCTAAAAGGTTTAATATTATTATTTTAGATGACTTTGCTCGATTATTTATTAAGTATACTGTTGGCTATGTAAGATTAATAACCAAATCTAGAATTGCCTCTTTATTAATGGCTGGTACCGTAGCCGCAGGAACCCTTACCCTGTCGTATTCCATGCTGCCAAAACTTGAATATTTACCCGAAGGCAATAGAAATTTAATATTTGGAATAATGCTTCCTCCTCCCGGATATAACCTTGCAACCTTAACAGAAATTGCTGAAAGAGTTGAAACACGTGTTAAAGATTTATGGGCTTCTGAAACTGGTCCTGAATCAGAAATTGGCCAACCTCCCAAGATTAGAAATTACTTTTTTGTTGCTGGTGCAGGAGGAAGAACATTATTTGGCGCAAGTGCATTAGAAGATACCCGTGTGAGAGAACTTATTCCTATATTAACACGCTCTCTTTTTGGAGAGCCTGGGACATTTGGCTTCTTTACTCAACCAAGCTTATTTCAAAGAGGCTTTGGCGGGGGCAGATCTATAGATCTAGATATTACAGGTCCTGATTTAGATAAAGTAGTTAATGTAGCACAACAAGCCGCTGGATTAGTCGGAAAAACATTTCCTAGAAATGAAGGAAATCAAATGAGGCCTATTCCAGGTTTAGTTTTAGGTGCTCCAGAAATTCAGGTTCAACCTAATAGAGTCAAACTTGCTGATAATGATGTTACTGCGCAATCTCTAGCTTTAAGTTTAGATGCATTTAATTCAGGAATCAGAATAGCAGAAATTACAATAGATTCCAAAAGAATGGATTTAACATTAAGAGGTAAATTAAATGCTATTACTCAAACTCAAGGTATAGAAAATATTCCTGTTGTTACTCCAAGTGGAAAAATACTTCCTATTTCTTCACTAGCCGACATTGTCATGACATCTGGACCAACAGAAATTAGGCATATAGAAAGAGATAGAACAATTACATTGCAGATAAAACCTGTTGATACAATACCTCTTGAAGCTGCAATAGATATGATTGAAGAAAATGTAATTCTGCCCTTAGAACAAAATGGCCTGCCTACAGGAGTGAATTTAAACCTTTCAGGAACTGCTGATGAATTAACTAATACTTGGAATGCTATGGTAATAAATTTATTAGTAGCAATATGTATGGTTTATTTATTAATGGCTATATTATTTGAAAGCTTTGTATACCCTCTGGTTATAATGCTATCTGTTCCTCCTGCAGCAGCTGGAGGTGTTATGGGTTTATGGGTTCTCAATCTCAATATTCTTCAACCTTTAGATATGTTAACAATTTTAGGTTTTGTGATTTTAATTGGAATAGTAGTTAATAATGCTATTTTATTAGTTCATCAAACTTTACAACATATTAGAGAAGAAAGTATGA
>CAWVYV010000136.1:0-3372 GCA_963934475.1 uncultured Alphaproteobacteria bacterium
TATTAATAAAAATACTGCAGCTATTTTAGTTGAGCCCATCCAAGGAGAAGGAGGAATAAACAGGTCTCCTAAAGGTTTTTTAAAAAAATTAAGAGATTTATGCTCAGAAAATAAAATACTTTTAGCTTTAGACGAAGTTCAAACTGGTATTGGAAGAACTGGTAAATTATTTGCACATCAATGGTCAGAAATAAAGCCAGATGTAATGGCAATTGCTAAGGGTTTAGGAGGAGGGTTTCCTATTGGTGCAGTTGTAGCAACAAATGACGCTGCAGCAGGCATGACTCCAGGAACACATGGATCAACTTTTGGAGGAAATTTTTTAGCAACTAGTGTGGCTAAATCAGTTATTAGCCAAGTAATAGAAAATAATATTTTAGATAATGTAAATAATTTAGGGAATAAATTAATAAAAGAAATTAATTTATTATCTATACAATACCCTAAGTTTATTAACGGGGCTCGTGGAAAAGGCTTAATGATTGGAATTATATGTAACATGAATAATGCTGAATTATGTACTAATTTAAGAAATGAAGGCCTATTAACAGTGCCTGCTGGTAATAATACCCTTCGTTTATTACCACCGCTTAATATTACTGAAGAGCATGCTGATATATGTTTAGAAATTTTAAAAAATACTCTAAAAATATTAGAGGTAAATTAAAATGAGAAACCTTATAGATATTAATACTTTAGATAATAATATACCCAGAAAACTATTAGAAACAGCTAAATACTATAAAAGTAAAGGTAGAGGTTTAGTTGAAGGAGCCCCCTTATTAGGGAGAACTTTGGCAATGATTTTTGAAAAGCCATCTACTAGAACTCGTATCTCTTTTGAGGTTGCTATGACTGAGCTTGGAGGTTCAGCTATATATTTGGATGCAAAGACTATGCAGATGGGTAGAGGCGAAACCATAGAAGATACAGCAAAAGTTTTAGGAAGGTACTTAGATGGAATTATGATTAGAGCTACTAAACATGAAACATTATTACTAATGGCAGCCCATTCTAATGTGCCAGTAATAAATGGTTTGACTAATCTAAGTCATCCTTGCCAGACTTTTGCAGATATAATGACATTTGAGGAAAAATTAGGAGATATAGAAAATAAAACTATAGCATGGATTGGCGATGGAAATAATATGGCCAATTCATGGATTCATGCTGCAAAAGTTTTTAATTTTAAATTAAGATTAGCATGCCCTAAAGGAAGGTTGCCTCAAGAAAATGTTATAAATTGGGCTATAGAAAATAATGCTGATATAGAAATTACTAATGAACCCAAAAAAGCAGTTAAAAATGCAGATGCAATATTGACAGATACTTGGATATCTATGGGAGAGGAAGGTATGAACAATCCAGAAAAAATCTTTAATAAATTTCAAGTAAATGAAGAATTGTTTAAAGAGGCTAATGATAATGCAATATTTATGCATTGTCTTCCTGCACATAGAGGTCAAGAGGTCACAAAAGAAATTATTGATGGGCCAAGGTCTGTAGTATGGGATGAAGCAGAGAATAGATTACATATTCAAAAAGCAATTCTATCTTGGGCTATTGCGGATAAGTTAATTTAGTCATAATATAAATAGATGAAATCAAAACACTATATTATTATTCTTTTTACATTACTTTTTTTGAACGCATGTGTAACGCAAGAGAACTATTTAATTAAAAATATTAATTTTGATAATTATATACCTATTAATATATCTGCTTCAGATCTTATAATAGATCAAGTGTATATTAGGAATATAGATTATCCTTATATTAACCATTTAGTTAAGCAGGACTTAATATCTTTAGTAAATAATTGGGCAGAAGCTAGATTAAAACCAGTAAAAACAAATAATTCAGGTGTTATACAAGTAGTAATTAATATTGCCAGTATCAAAGCTATTTCACTTAAGCAAAATACAAAAATTGAAGATATTTTTATCTCAAATGCAGCCATTAATATAGAAACAAATCTAGATATAACTATTAATTTGTTAGATCAGAATGGGAATAAACTATCTTATGTAGACTTAAAAATTTTTAAAAGCCAAGAGCTAGGAGATAATATTTCGTTATTAGAAAAAGAGTATCTTATTCAAGAAATGTTAAGGTCTTTGAT
Source organism: uncultured Alphaproteobacteria bacterium (assembly GCA_963934475.1). Taxonomy (GTDB): domain Bacteria; phylum Pseudomonadota; class Alphaproteobacteria; order TMED109; family TMED109; genus TMED109. The sequence continues at coordinate 2,123 of CAWVYV010000136.1, forward strand.
AAAAGATTTTGATAGTCTAGCAATAAACAAGCTCAAGGAAATTTTTTATAAAAATTTATTACCTAATTAACTAACTCTCCTTTTATTGCTTTATTAATTAATTCTATCATTTCTGTGCAGCCATATATAGCAATAAAAGATCCTATTCTTGGTCCTTGCTCTTGCCCTAAGAGAATTTGATAGAGGGAAGAAAACCAGTCTTTTAATTCTGTATAATTATATTCTTTGCCTGTTTCATAAACTTCACTTTGAATTTCTTCATGATCTTTTATGTTTTTAATATTGGATAGCCTATGATTTAAATTAGTTAAAGCTGCTATTTCTTGATCATTAGGTTTTTTATACTTTTTATTTGGGGCAATAAAGTCTTTATAGTATTGGAGTGCCTTATCCATTAAATTAATCATTAACGGATCAGGTTTATTATTATTAGTATACTTAGATACAAAACCCCATAAAATATCTGGATTAGCGGCGTTACAAACTGAGGCTAAGTTTAATAGCATAGAATAACTTATTTCTTGAACTATAGATGGAATATTACCATTATGTATATGCCATACAGGGTTTTTTATCTTATTTTCAAGGCCTTGATCTTTTGCGCTGGATACATATCTTGAATATTCATCAACATGCTTAGGAATTGTATCAAAATATAATCTTTTTGCACGTTTTGGGTTTTGGTACATATATAGTGATAAACTTTCCTTAGTACCGTATGCGAGCCATTCCTCAATAGATAAACCATTTCCTTTAGATTTAGAAATTTTTTCTCCATTTTGATCAAGAAAAAGCTCATAGACCATATTAATTGGAGGCTTATCACCTATAATTCGAACAATGTTTTTTGAAAGATCAAATGAAGGAGTTAGGTCTTTTCCATTCATTTCATAATTAACATCTAGAGCTGACCATCTCATAGCCCAATCAACTTTCCATTGTAACTTACATTTACCTCTAGTTACCTCGGTAGTAATATTTTTACCATTTTCATTAGTATATTGTATGGTATTATTGTCAGTATTAATTTTATTAATAGGTACCTGTAGCACTTTTCCTGTTTCTTCACAAATAGGCAAAAAAGGGCTGTAAGTTGCTTTTCTATCTTTTCCTAAAGTAGGTAAAACAATATTTATTATTTTTTCGTAATTATTCAATATGCTAATTAAAGTTTTATCAAAATCACCATTTTTATAGCATTCTGTAGAAGATTTAAATTCATATTCAAATTGAAATTGATTTAAAAAAGA
>CAWVYV010000137.1:0-3323 GCA_963934475.1 uncultured Alphaproteobacteria bacterium
AACAGGAAGTCCTACGGTAACATTAACCCCATTTTCTATTCCCATTACTTTCACTGGACCGTGTCCTTGATCGTGATACATAGCCACTACTAAGTCAAAATCTCCCCTCGCAGCAAGATAGAATAATGTATCTGCTGCCAATGGTCCTTTAATATCCCATTTTAACCCTAATGCCTTCTCTATAGCAGGGTTAATTTTTTCTTTTTCTTCTCCATAGCCAAATATTCCTTCTTCTCCAGCGTGTGGGTTTATAGCACACACACCTATCCTAGGTTCTCTATCAAGACTTTTGTATAATATTTTTCTTCCTCGTTCTATCGTCCTAAAAACTAAATTAGGTTCAATTTTATTAATAGCATCTAAAAGCCCCATATGCGTAGTAACGTGAATTACATTTAATTTTGGTGTTGCTAACATTAAGGATACTTCTTCAGTATTTGTTAATTTAGCAAGTAATTCAGTATGACCTGGATATTTATGTCCTGCCAAATGTAAAGCTTTTTTACTTATAGGAGCCGTACAAATAGCATTAATTTGATTATTTAATGCTAAAGTAACTGCTGTTTCTATATATTTATATGCATATTTGCCACTAGTTATAGAGTATGAACCGTAGGGCATATTTGTGGGCAATTCTCCTATATTCATGCAATTTATAACATTATTATTGTTAATAATATCATCAGTGGATTTACATTCATTTATATTAATATCTTTTTTTAGTATTTTTGAAGTTTCTATAAGTCTTTTTGAATTTCCTATTACTAACAAGGAGCAATTTAAAAAAGATGTATCATGACTATAACTTCCAATTATTATTTCTGGGCCAATTCCAGAGGGGTCTCCCATAGTAATGCCTATAATTGGTAAAGTCATAAATTTTCCATTAAATTAAAATATGTAATTAAATTACACTATATAAATAATATACTTTATATAGTCACATTTAGTTTACATTTAATAAACTATTATTTATAAGAATTATATAGAATTTTCTTATTACATTTAAGTTCAATTATATAAATATTATGATTAAATGTAGTATTGTTATTTTAAATATTTTAGGAGTTAAATATGAAATTAATTAAGTTTATTATTTTTTTAAGTTTTTGTTTAAATATATACTCTGCTCATGCAGGTATTACAGGTACACCAACTCCAAAATCTACAAAAACAGTAGACGCAGATAGCCAAAAAAATAAAGATACAAAAGATAGAGAAGATAAAAAAAAATCTGACGATAAACATTAATTAACCTTATTTTATAACCAAGAATTTTCTATTTTATAAAATAGTTATTTAGTTTTTTATGGATGTTTTGTTTATTATAAAGGTAATTAAGTATGACTATTAGTCATCTAGATATTATTAAAGCTAATTCAGTAATAAACAACTATATAATTAGTACAGAAACATCTTATTCTCATTCATTATCTGAGTTAACTGGTTGTAATACAATAGTAAAGTATGAAAACAAACAGCATACAGGGTCTTTTAAAATTAGAGGAGCATTAAATAAAATGCTATCTCTAAATAATAAAGAAAAGCTAAATGGTATTGTAGCAATGTCTGCTGGAAACCATTCTCAGGGTGTTGCATATAGTGCAAAAATTATGGGCATTAAGTCAACTATAGTTATGCCAGATAATACACCTTTTGCTAAAATTAGAAAAACTACAGATTTAGGTGCTGAAGTAATTATACATGGTAACACTTTAATAGATTCAGAGGCATATGTAGATAATTTAGTAGAAACACGTAATCTCACAAAAATACACCCATATAATGATCCAGATATAATAGCCGGTCAAGGAACCTTAGCATTAGAAATGCTTCAAGAACATTCAGATTTGGATGTTCTTCTTGTTCCCGTTGGGGGAGGAGGGCTCATTGCTGGATGTTCTATTATGGCTAAACATATAAATAAAGATATTAAAGTTATAGGAGTACAAACAGAGCTTTATCCTTCACTTTATAATTTATTTAATGACGTCACTAATAAGTGCGAAGGTACTACGTTAGCAGAAGGTATAGCAGTCCAAAAAATTGGTGATATTCCATTATCTATCATTAAAAAAAATGTTGATGATGTAATTTTAGTATCTGAAAATTTTATTGAAGAAGGTGTCTCTACTTTTTTATTAAATGATAAAACAGTTGCAGAAGGAGCTGGAGCAATTGGTTTAGGAGCTTTGTTGCAACACAAAGAAAAATTTAAAGGTAAAAAAGTAGGAATTTTATTATGTGGAGGAAATATAGATTCAAGAGTTTTATCCTCTGTCTTAATGAGAGGTTTAGTTAGAAAAGGTCAAATAATAACCTTGTCTATAGCTATGGCAGATAAGCCAGGACAATTAGCAATTATATCCCAGTTATGCTCAGAAGAAAAAGTAAATATACTTGGTGTAGAGCATAGTAGGTTTACATTAGATTTATCAGTTAGTGCTGCTAGACTAGAAATTACTTTAGAAACAAGAAATAATGAGCATGCTAATAATATTATAAAAAGAATAGAATTATTAGGGTTTTCTGTCATTGTTAAAAATACTAAATAAAAATATGGAATTATAATTGACTAACCTTGCAGATAAATACCCTAGAATTAATGATATGAAAAATAAGGCAATAAAAAGAATGCCTCACTTTGCTGCAGAATATTTATTATCAGGTACAGGTTATGATAGAGCTATGGATCATAATCAGGAAGTTCTTAAAAACATATTTTTAACTCCTAGATATGTTAAAGGCACAGTAGAGGCAGATTTAAGAACAAAGCTATTTAATAGAACGTATAGTGCTCCATTTGGCATAGCACCTGTTGGAATGACTAGTTTAATTTGGCCTGGTGCAGAAATAGATCTTGCAAAATTAGCTAATAATAAAAATATTCCATACACTTTATCTACAGTTGCATGTGCTTCTATAGAAAAGGTTGCTCCTCATTTAGATGGGAAAGGTTGGTTTCAATTATACCCACCAAAAGATAAAATAATTAGGGATGATTTATTAAAAAGAGCCTCTGATAATGGATACGAAGTATTAGTAATTACTTCTGATATACCAGCTTCTAGTAGGCGAGAAAGATTAAGAATGGCTGGTGTTTCTGTTCCTCCTAAAATTAATTTTAGAACAGTATTACAGGCAGCTATCTCTCCTTTCTGGTCTTTAGGGGTATTAAAACATGGAATGCCAAGATTTGGAACAATGGATAAATACCAAAAAAGCCAAGGAAATAATAAGATTAAAAAGGGTTATGCAGGAAGTCAGATGGACCGTTTTTTAGATTGGAAATATTTAGAAGAAGTAAGAAGTCTCTGGAAAGG
>CAWVYV010000138.1:0-3286 GCA_963934475.1 uncultured Alphaproteobacteria bacterium
TGGTCTGCAAAATGAAAGTGTTCCATTATCTGCTAAGCATAAAATATCATTTATAGACATTTTGTCACAGACAGGCTTAAAGTTTATAGAGAGTGGAGCATTCGTCTCACCTAAATGGGTTCCCGCCATGGCAGATTCTCACACAGTAATGACTAATATTAATAGATCCAATAACATAAGTTATCCTGTTCTAACCCCAAATATTAAAGGCTTAGAGGATGCTTTAAAATATAAATCAGATACAGCATGTGTTTTCACTACGCCTAGTGAATCTTTTTCAAAAAAAAATACAAACTGTTCTGTTGAAGAAGCTATAACGCGTGCCGAACAGGTTACAAAAGAAGCTCTAAATAATGGAATTAAAGTTAGAGGATATATATCGACAGTAATGTTTTGTCCTTATGAGGGTGAAATTAAACCTTTAAAAGTAGCTTACTTATGTGAAAAATTGATAAACATGGGATGCTATGAAGTCTCATTGGGGGACACAATAGGAAGTGGAAACCCATTAAAAACAAAACAAATGATTGAAGTCTGTAAAGAAGCAGTAGGAATAGAAAAATTGGCAGTGCATTTTCATGATACTTATGGACAAGCTTTATCAAATATCTTAGCTAGTTTAGAATTAGGAATAAAAGTTATAGACACTTCTGTAGGAGGGTTAGGAGGTTGTCCTTATGCGCCAGGTGCAAGAGGTAATGTAGCTACTGAAGATGTTTTATTTATGTTAAATGGAATGGGTATTAAGACTGGTGTAGATTTAAATAAAGTTTGTGATGCTTCTAGATTTGTATTTGAAAAATTAGGCCAAAAACCTTTTTCAAGAGTTTATAATGCATTAGAAGCTAAAAAACATAAAAACTAACTTATAAAGATCAATGAACTTATTAAAGCTAGCAGTAGGTATAAAAAGTATAGATGAGTTAAGAGAGCGCCAAATATTTAATGCTAATAAATATAAGAAAAATATACATATAACTAGGCTTTATCCCCAAAAGCATGAAATCATTAAAAACCAAGGCTCTATGTTTTGGATAATTAATGGATATATATCAGCTAGACAAAAAATTATTGATTTTAATAAAGTGGAACATGATGATGGTAAACTCTACTGTCACATCCTATTAGATAAAAATATAATAGATACTCAAGTTATTAGTCATAGGCCTTTTCAAGGGTGGCGATATTTAATAGATGAAAAGACTCCTAAGGATTTAGCTCAAAATGAAAGAATTAATACTGGAAAACTATACAGGATACTAGAGAAGCTATGTATTTTATAAAATTTTTAGTTTTTATTATACCAATTGGTACTAAATGTTTGACAAAGTTTTGATTTTAGAATTAATATAAAGAATTACTTTAATTAACTTGTAACTGGAAAATAAAATGAAAACTTTTAACATATTACTATTTGTAACTATGGCTATCTTTTTAATAAATAAAGCGGCATTTGCATTAGAGACAAAAACTATCATAGACTTAGATTTAGCTAAGAAAATGGCTGATGCTTGTGAGGCTAAAAAAGCTACTACAGATTGGCGCCCACTTAATATAGCAATTGTAGATTCTGGAGCGGATTTAATTCTTTTTAGAAGGCAAGATGGCGCATTTTTAGGAAGTGTAGATATTGCAATAAATAAGGCTAAATCTGCTGCAATGATACCTTACCCAACTAGAGCAATAGGAGAGTTAGCTTACGGTAAAGACGGTAACCCTGGAAGGCTTCCTGGTATTGCAACGGTTGATTTTTTAGTACCTTTTGCAGGAGGTTTGCCAATTAGAACTCAAAATGGTGACCTTTTAGGCGCTATAGGAGTTAGTGGTGCAACTGGCGATCAAGATGAAGAATGTGCACAAGCTGCACTTGATGCAATAATAGATGACTTAAAATAATATTTGATTTCTTTATGAATAAAACATATCTACACGTTTATGTTTGATTTATTAATTAAGAATGCAAAAATTGTTGATGGAACAGGTTTGCCATCTTTTACTGGAGATATAGCAGTAGAAGATGGCATTATTGTTGATAGAGGAAATAATTTAGGTGAAGCGAAGTCCATAATAGATGCACAAGGTTTAACTTTAGTACCTGGCTTTATAGATAGTCATACGCATTATGATGCTCAATTAACTTGGGACCCATGGGCAAACCCTTCACCAAAACTTGGTGTGACTACAATTGTTATTGGTAATTGTGGGTTTACTATAGCCCCTTGTAAACCTGAACACCGTGACTTGACTATGAGAAACCTTACTAACGTTGAAGGAATGTCTCTAGATGTCTTAAGACAAGGCATAGTTTGGGACTTTGAAACATTTCCTGAGTATCTTAATTTTATAGAAAATAGAGGAGTTGGTCCAAATGTTGCGGCTTATGTAGGGCACTCATCTGTTAGAGTATATGTTATGGGAGAAGATGCTTTAACTAGAAAGGCTACAGATTCAGAAATATCAGAGATGCAAACAATAGTAAAAGAATCTATGATTAGTGGTGGATTAGGTTTTGCTACATCTACTTTTGAGGGTCATAATGGAGAAAATGGTATTCCAATGCCTTCTAGGTTAGCAGATGATAAAGAAATGCATGGCATTATAATGGCAATGTCTTCCTTTGGTAGAGGAGTCTTTATGCTAACTAGAGGTTCAAATACTTCAATTGATAATATCCAAAACTGGATGAAAGGTTCTAATAGACCTGCCGTGGTAGCTGCTCTTTTACATAATCCATTATCTGATAATTCAACATTTAAAATTTTAGAAGATATTTCTAATGCAACAGATAAAGGTATAGAGATGTGGGGACAAGTATCCTGTAGACCTCTTTCTATGGAATTTACAATGAAATCGCCATATTTATTTGAAGGCATACATTCTTGGAGGCCTGCAATGGAATGTGCCTCATTAGAGTTGTATGAAAAAGTATTAGCAGATAATAATTTTCGTAAAACGTTATTAAATGAAATTGAAAATGATGCTCAAGTAAGATTGTTTAATGGTGATTGGGATAAAATTATAGTTAGAGAAGTTAATAATAAAAAGTATGAAAAATTAGAAGGACAATCTATTAAGGATATCGCATTAGCTGCAAATGTAAAACCTTTAGACTGGCTCTTAGATCACTCCCTTAGTGTAAATGGAATGGATACTCTCTTTATTGCAATGTTATTAAATAGTGATGAAAAAGCTGTTGGAAAACTACTCAAACATCCGCGTTCTAACATTGCCTTATCTGATGCTGGAGCACATTTAACATTTTTTAATGATGCCGGGTATGGACTGT
>CAWVYV010000139.1:0-3274 GCA_963934475.1 uncultured Alphaproteobacteria bacterium
TTTATTTTACTTCATTTTTTGTTTATATTGTATATGTGTATAGTAATGCACACATTTTGTAAAATAGCTTATTAAAATAAATAATATTTATTTTTAAGGTAGTTAGATGTTTAATATTATAAAAGCCACAAAATTAATAATTTTTAATATTAGTATTTTTTTATTTATAGCTATTTTTAGCTACTTACATGCTGAACAATTAGATATACATACTTATGAGTCAAAAGATAATGTTCGTGTTCTTCTTAATAGCAGAGCTCTTTTGTTATCAAATGTTTTTATTCTAGATAACCCTCCAAGATTAGTAATAGATTTAAAAAATATTAATAATTTTTCTAAAAATAATTCTAGTTTAAAATATGTTAAACAGATTAGGGCATCTAAGAAAGATAATATGTCTAGGCTAGTTTTTGATTTAAAAATACCTGTTATTCAATTAAGCAAAAATTATATTATTAAGCAAAATGGAACTCATGTATTAGTTATTAATTTAAATATTAATAAACAAAATATTAATAATAGTATTGTTAATAGTAAAGTAATAGTTATTGATGCAGGTCACGGTGGGCCAGACCCAGGCGCTAATAGAAAAAATATTAAAGAAAAAGATATCACTTTAATGGCTGCAAAAATTTTAAAGAAAGAACTTGAAAAAAAATCTTTTAAAGTATTTCTAACTAGAAAATCTGATTATTATATTAGGTTAAAAAATAGAGTAAAATACGCTAGAAGCAAATCCCCGGACCTTTTTATTTCAATACATGCTGATTCAACTAAAAATAAAAATACTAGAGGTGTTAGTATTTACTCATTATCCGAAAAAGCATCAGACAAACTATCTCAAGCTTTAGCAGATAGAGAAAATAAATCAGATCTCATTGCCGGGTTAGATCTAGGTGAATTAGATAAAGCTGTATCAGATATATTAATTGACCTTAGTAGACGTGAAGCAAAAAATAGTTCAATAGCTTTTGCAGAGCTATTTATAGATAAATTAAAAAAAAATAAAATTAACCTACTCAGGCGCCCTCATAGACAAGCAGGGTTTGCAGTACTTAAGGCCCCAGATATACCTTCTGTATTGATTGAAATGGGGTTTATGTCCAATAATAGTGATTTAAAAAAATTAACTAGTAAAAAATTTCAAGAAAAATTAATGGGTGTAATAGCATTAGTTGTAGAAGATTATTTTAAATCTCAAAATTAACTAATTTACTGAATTTATATTATTTGATAATACAAATATTCCTTCTATAGATAATAAATTATTTATATAACTACTAGGTCTAGTAATTTCTTTAATACTATAATTACTGTTTCTAAACGCTTTATTTATAGAAATATTTAATTCTTCACAAAGCTTTAAGAAGTCCTTTATAGAGCATAAATGAATATTTTCTGTTGAATACCATGGATCTGATAATGTTCTTGCAACTGGCATAATACCGAAAAATAGTATTTGCATTCTATATCTCCAATAGCCAAAATTAGGTATAGATATAATGCAAATTTTTCCTATTCTAAGCATTTCTATTAATACTTCTTTAGGTTTGTGAGTAGCTTGGAGAGTATGACTTAAAATCACTACATCAAATGCATTATCAGGAAAGCTTTTTAAATCAATATCCGCATCACCTTGAATAACTGATAACCCTTTAGAAACAGATTCTTGTACACCTTTTGAGCTTATTTCTATTCCTTGACCATTAATATTCTTAGTTTCTTCTAAATGATATAGGAGGTCTCCATTACCACATCCAATATCTAAAACTTTAGCATTTTTTGTTATAAGGGATGAGATTAATTTTTCATTTAATTTGTTTGTCATTAATTTAAATTATATACCTTTTTTCCTTGCGGCACCAGATATAAAGCCATGCAATATTTTATAGAAATCCTTTATCTCTAAAAGAAAACTATCATGTCCTTTATCTGAATCAATTTCTACGAAACTTACGTCTGCCGCAGTTCTATTTAATGCTTTCACTATAGCTAAACTTTCAGAACTAGGAAAAAGCCAATCACTTGTAAAGGCTACTATTAGCAATTTGCACTTAGTTTTTCTAAAGGCTGCAGATAAATCACCATCATAGGAGTGTGAAAGGTCAAAATAGTCCATTGCTCTTGTTATATATAAGTAGCTATTTGCATCAAAACGATCAACAAATGATATGCCTTGATGCCTTAAATAGCTCTCTACTTGAAAATCTGCATCAAAACCCCATGACAAGACTTTGCTTTGCATATCTCTACCAAATTTTTCTTGAAATGCTCCTTCAGATAAATAGGTTATATGAGCTATCATTCTAGCAACGGCTAAGCCATGGCGAGGCTTTTTCTCTTTATTATAGTAATCCCCTTTTTGCCAATGAGGATCATTCATAATTGCCTGCCTACCTACTTCATGAAAAGCAATATTTTGTGCAGAGTGCCTATAAGAACTTGCTATAGGTATAGAGGAATAAACTCTCTCTGGATAGCTAGAAGCCCACTCTAAGGCCTGCATTCCCCCCATAGAACCACCTACTACTGAAAATAATTGATCAATTTCTAAACTATTAATTAATGCAAGCTGTAAGTTAACCATATCTTTAATAGTAAAAATAGGAAATTGCATTCCATAATGAACATTTTCTTTTTCATTTATTGATGAGGGGCCCGTTGTTCCCATGCAGCCTCCCAAAATATTAGAACAAATAATAAAATATTTATTAGTATCAAATATTTTATCTGGTCCAACTATATTTTCCCACCAACCATTTCTATTTGTAACAGGGTTTTTGCCAGTAACAAATTGATCTCCTGTTAAAGCATGACATATTAGTATAGCATTAGATTTTTCTTTATTTAATGACCCCCAAATACTATATGCTAAGGTTGTTTTCTCTAATGTTTGCCCTCCTTCAAGACTTAGTTTGATGGGGCCAAATGTTTTTGATATTTCATTTGTAATATTATTAATTTTTTTTCTCTTTATTTTAGTTTCAATATATAAACTATATTAGTAACTTATTTTATAGTAAAATCTATTTTAGACTTGTAATTATTACATGCCAATGGTTTTTTTCATATTAATAATATATATATAATTAATTAATATTTTAAATAATTTAGGAATAAAGTTATGTCCCTTAAAAAAACTATAAATAATATTTCTAAACCTGAAAATCCATTACAAAATATTAGAAATAAAATAGATAGCATAGATAATAAAATCCATGACTTATTAATTAAGAGGGCAGAAGTAGTAGAAAAAGTAGTTGAGGAAAAGAAA
>CAWVYV010000140.1:0-3262 GCA_963934475.1 uncultured Alphaproteobacteria bacterium
CTTCCACCTATCCAAGTTAAAACTATAATATCTACAACTAAAAACCAGTATAATTTTTTATAAATAGGTCTAAAAGTGGCAGATCGAACTTTTGAAGTATCTAACCAAGGCAATGCAAATAAGATAAGAATTGCACTTATCATGGCTATAACACCTCCCAACTTATCAGGAACAGCCCTTAATATTGCATAAAAAGGTAGGAAGTACCATTCTGGAACAATATGGGCTGGCGTTTTTAATGGATCTGCAGGTATATAATTATCTGGATGCCCTAAATAATCAGGAGCAAAAAATACTACAAATGCAAAAATAGTTAGAACAAAGCTTAATCCAAATAAATCTTTAATAGTATAATATGGATGAAATGGGATAGAATCCTGTGGTCCCTTCTTATCTATACCTAGAGGATTATTAGACCCATGGGTATGAAGGGCAACAATATGTAATATTACAACGCCAACTATTAAAAATGGAAAAAGGTAATGTAATGCAAAAAACCTATTTAAAAGAGCGTTATCTACTGCGAAACCACCCCATAACCATTCAACGACAGCTGTTCCAACAACAGGCACTGCTGAAAAAAGGTTTGTAATTACTGTAGCTCCCCAAAAACTCATTTGCCCCCAAGGCAATACATAGCCCATAAATGCTGTGGCCATCATTAATAATAATATTACTAAACCTAACCACCATAGCACCTCTCTTGGAGATTTATATGAGCCATAATATAACCCTCTGAAGATATGAATATATACAACAATAAAAAAGAATGACGCTCCGTTCATATGAATATACCTTATTAACCATCCATAATTCACATCTCTCATAATGTGTTCTATACTAGCAAAGGCTCCTTCAACAGTTGGGGTATAATGCATTGCAAGAACTATACCTGTAATAATTTGAATTAATAAAAAAATTCCTGCTAAAGATCCAAAGTTCCACCAATAATTCAAATTTCTTGGAGTAGGATAATCAACTAATGTATGTTTAAGAGTACTGAAAATTGGTAATCTATAATCTATCCAATTAATAACTCCGCTGCCAATATTTTTATTACTCATGAAAAATACCTTTCAAATAATTATCCGATTTTAATAGTAGACTCATCTAAATATACGTAAGGAGGAACTTCTAGGTTCGTTGGAGCAGGTCCCTTTCTTATTCTCCCTGAAGTATCATAATGAGAACCATGGCAAGGACAAAACCACCCCCCATACTCACCTTGTTGGCCTAAAGGAACACAACCTAGATGGGTACAGACTCCTACCATCACTAAATATTTAGCATTTTGTACTCTATCCGCATCTATTTCCGGGTCTTTTAAAGTAGTAATATCTACATCTCTCGCTTTTATAATTTCATCATCGGTCCTACACCTTATAAATAAAGGCTTCCCTCTCCACAATACGCTGATAGATTGTCCGGGCTGTAATGGTTCTAAATCCACTTCTATAGTAGCTAAAGCTAAAACATCCGCTGAAGGATTCATCTGATCTATTAAAGGCCAAGCTGCTGCACCTGCTCCTATAGCAACTGTCAGTCCCGAAGTTATATGTATAAAATCTCTTCTTGATTTACTATCAGTATCTTTATTTTTTTCCAATTGAATTACCTCTTTAATAAAAAAAAATGCTATTTACTTATTAGGTTATAACGATCTAATTCTGTATGATTTTGACATTTTAATAAATTAATTTAAATTACCTACTTACTATAGATTAAAATATTGTTAGACAAGTTTTTTTCAAGCTATAAATAATTATTTTTAATATAGGTTAAAGGATATAAAGAAATCTTTATATAATATTGAATTATGAATAAAAAAATAAATAATGATAATGAGTACAAATTTATAGAAAAAAATTTCTATAACCTAAGAAATCAAATATGCTCATCTTTTGAATCTATTGAAAAATCTCTAATTTCAGGAAAAAATTTAAGCTTGCCTCCTGGGAAGTTTATTAAAAAACCATGGAAAAGAAAACCTGATAAGGGATTCTCATCTGGAGGAGGTGGAGTTATGTCCATTATGAATGGTCGAGTTTTTGAGAAAGTTGGGGTAAATATATCTACAGTTAAAGGTTCGTTTAATGAAGAAATGAGAGAAAAAATACCTGGCGCAAAGAAAAACCCAAATTTTTATGCAACAGGCATATCTCTTGTAGCTCATATGCACTCTCCTTTAATACCAGCAGCACACTTTAATACTAGGTTTATAAGAACTACAAAAAATTGGTTTGGAGGAGGATCCGACCTAACACCCACGTATATGAATAGATCTAAATCAGTAAGTAATATGTTTCATTCACAACTAAAGAAAACATGTGATAAATATGATCCTTTATATTACCCAAAATATAAAAAATGGTGTGACGATTATTTTTACTTGCCTCATAGAAAAGAAAAAAGAGGGTTAGGAGGAATATTTTTTGATTACTTAGATAGTGATTTTGATAATGATTTTAATTTTGTAAAAGATATTGGACAAACCTTTTTAGAAACATATTCTAAAATCATTCAATCAAAAATAAATAAAGATTGGAATGCCAAACAAAAAAATGACCAACTAATAAGAAGAGGAAGATACGTAGAATTTAATTTACTTTATGATAGAGGAACAGCTTTTGGATTAAAAACTGAAGGAAATATAGATGCTATATTTATGTCTCTTCCTCCTATGGTGTCCTGGTCATAGCTTTTTAATAAAGCTTAAACAATCATTTTTACCAGCTATACATCCGCTTTTTATCCACCAATCTCTGGTTATATTTATAATTTCTCCCATTTTTTTTCCTTCACTTATTCCTAATCTTTTTAAATCCTTTCCTGAAACAGGAAATACCGGTGGAGGATTATTAAAAATATCTAATAAGATTTTAACTTTTTCATTATCAATAATTGATAAAATATTTTTTAAATCTATAACAAACACCTCACCATGATCTAACCATAGCTTTATTATAAATGTTTTAGAAATAATTTCGTTTTGAGTTATCCAAATAATATTTCTATTAAGCAAGTCTTTATCATTATTGGATAAGCGAAACCTTTCTGCAACTGAGATAACTATTTCACTAAAATTATTTTTTTTATTTTTATGGAAGGCTATTAAAAATGCAGTATAAAGTATAAATACATAGCTATTTCTATTTTTATTAGCTTTTGAAGAATCAATTATTTTTTTTAAAAAAACTTTTTTTAACTTAAAGCTTTCTATTAAAGAGGGACTATATAAAGCACTCATAATATTATTATCAAC
>CAWVYV010000141.1:0-3251 GCA_963934475.1 uncultured Alphaproteobacteria bacterium
CAAATTCTAAAGATACAGATGAAGACCCATCTAAAATACTTATGCTATTAATAGGTTCTATATATTTTTTTAATTTAGGCCAAACTCCTAAATCATTGTAAAAATCTCTTGGCCCGGCTGCAATTGCTGTGGTTCTTTTATCCTGCTCAATAACCTGTTTTTCACTTCTAGGGTCAATAAGTATAATATTAAAACCTTTACGCTGCAAAGATAATGCAAGAGTCATTCCTGCTAGAGCTCCTCCACATATTATAATATCTGCCCTCAAGGCATTTTGTCGTTCCAAAAATAGCACCCTTAATAAAATTATTTATATTCTTTAAATACTATGGCAGTATGAAGTATGCAAATACCTGAAAATATAAAACTTATATCTGCTTATAATATAGGTCAACTTCTTCATAAAAAAAAGGTATGTCCTATTGATTTAGTATATTTTTATTATAATGAAATTAGAGATTTCAAAGAAAACAGCCCCTATACTATTTTAACTAAAAAAAGAGCTATTATAGAAGCTGAACTTGCAAAAAAAAGAATATTAGAAGAAAAAACTTTAGGTCCACTTGATGGCGTGCCTATAGCTTGGAAAGATTTATTTGACTTTAAAGGCGTCCAAACTCAAGGAGGTTCAAAATTATTAGAAAATAATAAACCTGCTCAACATGATGCCTATACTGTTTCCTTGGCAAAAAAGGCTGGTCTTATCCAATTAGGAAAAACATCTACTGTTGAATTTGCCTTAGGCGGACTTGGGACAAATAATAATTTCAACATGCCAGAAAATGCTATAATGAAAGATTACCCTAGAGTTTCAGGAGGGTCTTCTGCTGGATCTGGGGCTGCCTTAGCTAACAACTTATGCGCAGCTAGCATTGGAACTGATACCGGAGGGTCTGTTAGAATTCCTTCTGCCTGGAATAAATTAATTGGATTAAAAACTTCATTTGGTAAAATTTCTTTAAATGGTGTTTTACCCCTATCTTCTTCTCTTGATACTGTCGGGCCTCTTACAAAGAGCATGAAAGATACTAGTCTTTTATATTCCATACTCTCTAATCAGCCTTATTTCCAATTTAATAATGTTAGCCTAAGTAATACTAAAATATTAGTGGTGAAAGGTATTCCATGGAAAGATTGTGATATTAATGTTGAACATGCATGTGAGGAAGCCATAAAGAAAATATCTCATGCAGGGATAAAAGTTATAGAAAAGGAAGTTTCTGAAATAGAAGAAATACATAAAATTTTATCTGATCACGGTACTACAGTCGCCTATGAAGGTTATTTGCAATGGAAGCATTTAATAGAAAAAAATAAGGATTTAATGGATATAAATGTTTTAAATAGAATGCTGCAAGGTAAGCTTATGAAAATTGACAGCATAATGATTGTTAAAGAGGCTCAAAAAAAACTATCTGAAAAGTTATATTCTACTCTAAGTAATTATGATTGTATTTTAATGCCTACAATTCCTATTTTACCTCCTAAAATAAAAGATGTAGCAAATAATGAAAGCTTATATGATAAATATAATATGTTAGCATTAAGAAATACAAGAATAGGTAATGTGCTACCAATGTGCTCTATCAGCTTACCTTGCCCAGGAAGTTTACCAATAGGGCTAATGTTATCTATGCCAATAGGCAAAGATAACAAACTAATAAATTTAGCAGAAACTATATTTAATATTATAAGGTAATAATAAAAAAATTAATTTTTGCTTCTTTATTACCTTATAATATTAATTATAACCTTTTTCTCCGTGAATAGAAGTATCTAAACCTTCTATCTCTTCGTCTTCAGTAACTCTTAAACCAATAGTCTTTTTTACTAACAAAGTAATTAACCAGGTAATAACCAGGCACCATAAGCCCACAGCTATTACTCCAATCAATTGTATTATAAACTGATTTCCAATAGTTTTTTCTGATAAGCCCAAACCTCCAAATGCAAATGAACCTAAAGGAGCAGTTAATAATATTCCAAGAACTCCTCCGATTCCATGCACTGCCATTACATCTAGAGCGTCATCTATTTTCCATTTATTTTTTATTATTCCACACATTTTATAACATACTACTCCGGCTAAAACACCAATTATCAATGCTCCTACTGGGCCAACAAAGCCTGAAGCAGGTGTGATAGTTGCAAGACCTGCTATTGCTCCAGTAGCTATGCCTACTAATGTCGGTTTTCCATGAGACATCCATTCTATTGTCATCCAAGTTAACGCAGCAGTTGCGGCAGATATATGAGTAACTGTAATAGCCATACCAGCAGCCCCATTTGCAGCAAGTGCAGAGCCCCCATTAAAACCAAACCATCCTACCCATAGCATTGCAGCTCCAATAAAAACTAAAACTGGGCTATGTGGTGGTTTAACTTCATTCGGAAAACCTTTACGAGAACCTAGCATTTTAGCTATAACTAAAGCAGCCATTCCACAATTTAAATGAACAACCAAACCTCCTGCAAAATCTTGAACTCCCATTTTAGCTAACCAGCCACCACCCCAAATCCAATGTGTAACAGGAGCATATACTAGAAGTAACCATAATCCAGAAATCCATAACACAGCTGAAAACTTTATTCTTTCGACATAAGCCCCAACTATCAAAGCAGGTGTTATTACAGCAAAAGTCATTTGAAACATAAAAAATACGTTTTCAGGTAAATTACCTGCTTCAGTGTCTGTTCCGACTCCCTTTAAGAATATTTTTGCCAAATCTCCAATATATGCACCATCTCCTGAAAAAGCTATACTATAGCCTGCAACTAGCCATATTATTGAAGACAAACAAGCAATAGCAAAACATTGTATTAGAACTGATAAAATATTACTGGACCTAACTAACCCTCCATAAAAAAGAGCCAAACCCGGCAAGGTCATTAAAAGAACTAAGGCTGTAGAAGTTAAAACCCAAGAAATATCTGCACTAACCATTATTCCTCCAAATCTAAAATTATGAAAAAAGATTAAAAATTCCTCACAATAAATTTATAATGTGTAAATATTAGGCAATTATAAATTAAAAATGGAGATATATCAAATATTATGACAAAAAGTTATATATTTTAAGATAAATAGTTGTAAACATTTAAACTCCATTAGACCAAATTAAAATACGCGGCTATATTAATACATGAATAAATAGGTTAGAAAAACATTTATGAATAAAAAAGTACCTAATAAAAATAAATTTAATGAAAACCTTGAATTGCTAAATGACTATCCATTCCAAAGGCTGAAT
>CAWVYV010000142.1:0-3250 GCA_963934475.1 uncultured Alphaproteobacteria bacterium
TTTTTTACAAAAATTTTAGCAATTTTTCCAGGGACCGGGGAATCCATAGAGCCTAAAGAAGACTCCTCCTCTAATTCTAAGTGATATTTATCTCTAATGTTTAAGTTTAACGAATAACCATTTTGATTTATGTACATATCTTCATTATTTAATTTAACAAAAAATACATCTATTTTATTATTATTACATATTAACTGTATATTATTATGTCCATTTTTACTTATAAATTTAAAGGTATTAATATATGAAGCATCGTTATTTGTAACTAAAGCATGATCCTGATCTATCATTTTAACCTTATAATTATAAATTTCTTTGTCACATAATATATTTATATTTTCATAACTGTTTTCTAAGTGCCTCCAATTATTTACATTTTTCCATGGTGAGGATTTTTCATCAATATGACTAGAATTTCTTGCTTTTACATATAAAACTAAAGCTGCCTGTATTAAATTATTTCTACTTTCCACACTAGGTACTAGACTCTTCCAATACTTATTTATGAAGTCCGTATTGATATTCTTTTTTGAAAAAGCAGGCACTTTTAAAATTTTATTTAAAAAATCTATATTATTTTTTATTCCAATTAGCTGGGTGTTTTGCAAAGCAAAAGAAAGCTTTTTCAAAGCATCATTTCTATTTTCTCCATAAGCTATAATTTTTGCAACCATTGGGTCGTAATAAGAAGAAACTTCATCATTAGCTTGATAGCCAGTGTCTAATCTTAAATAATCTTTTTTTGGCGAATTAAACTCTAATATTCTTCCAGGAGAAGGCTGAAAATCTTTTTCTGGATTTTCCGCATATACTCTTGCTTCTATAGCATGCCCTTTAATTAAATTAGGTAATGATTTTATTTCCTCATTGTTGGCTACTTTAATCTGCAACTCTACTAAATCAATACCTAGTATTAATTCTGTTACAGGGTGCTCTACCTGTAAACGCGTATTCATTTCCATAAAATAAAACTTATTATTCTCTAATAAGAACTCTATTGTTCCTGCTCCAGAATAAGAAATATTTTTTGCTACTTGTTTAGCTTGAAAAGCCATTTCTTTTCTGATTTCTTGGCTAATGTTTGTAGCAGGTGCTTCTTCTATAACTTTTTGATGTCTTCTCTGAATACTACAATCTCTATCTGATAAAGTATGAATATTACCATAATTATCTGCCAAAATTTGCACTTCTATATGCCTTGGGTTTTGTAAATATTTTTCTATTAAAATAGAATTATTTCCAAAAGAACTTAAAGCTTCTCTTTTTGCACCTTCAAATTTAATAATAATTTCTTCTTTTTTATTGATCACATGCATACCTTTGCCTCCACCCCCAGCAGAAGCCTTAATAATTAGAGGAAACCCTATATTTTCACATTTTTTTATTATCTCTTTTTTTGATAAACCATCCGCTGAAAAACCAGAAAGCACAGGCACATCTGCTTCTTCCATCATGTTTCTGGCATCATTTTTTAAAGACATGCTTTTCATAGACGTAACTGAAGGCCCAATAAACCTTATATTATTTTTTTCTAATGCTCTAGCAAAATCTGGATTCTCAGACAAAAAACCGTACCCTGGATGGACAGCATCTACTTTATTCTCTAATGCAATTTTGATTATCTTTTTATAATTTAAATAACTATTTTCAGCTAAAGACTCTCCTATATATATAGCCTTATCAGCTTTACGAACATGTAAAGCATTTTTATCGGCTTCTGAATATATAGCTATTACTTCTATGTTCATAGATTTACATGTACGCGCTATTCTTACTGCTATTTCTCCTCTATTTGCTATTAAAATTCTTTTTATCATTTATCTTTATCCTGCCAATTTGGTTTTCTTTTTTGTAAAAAAGCATCTATACCTTCTTTACCCTCATCACTTGATCTTGCATCAGCTATTCTTTTAGCTGTTTCAGCCATAACTTCCCCATCTATAACTTTACCATCTACAAAAGATATTAATTCTTTTGAAGCTTTAAGAGCTTTAGGACCTCCTTTTAATATATTTTTCAATTGCTTTTCTAATAAGTCATTTAAATTTTCTGATTCCGTATAATCATTTAACAACCCTATATGATAAGCTTCTTTTGAAGAAATAGGTGCAGATGTTAAAAATAAATACCTTGAGTTTCTCTGTCCTATAGCCTTAACTACGTACGGACTAATAACTGAAGGAATTAGCCCTAGTCTTACCTCCGATAAAGAAAATTTACTATAATTATTTCCTATCGCAATATCACAAGCAGCTACTAATCCTACACCTCCTCCAAATGCAGCGCCATTTACTACCGCAATTGTTGGAAAAGGCAATGTATCTAAATTATATAACATTTCAGCAAGCTTCATAGAATCTTTTGAATTCTCTGAGTGACTTACATCGGACATTCGTCTCATCCAATCCAAATCTCCACCTGCAGAGAACGCTTTACCCTCGCCTGTAAGAACTAACATTCTAATCTCTTTATTTATAGCTAGCTCTAAAAACACATCATTTAAATCTTTAATAAGGTTTTCATCAAATGCATTCATTACATGAGGCCTGTTTATAGTTAAATAATAAACTCCCCTATCATCTATTCTTTTTAGTAAATTTTCACTATTCATTTTTTACATCCTAAATATACCAAATTTAGGATCCTCAATTGGCTTATTATGTGATGCTGAAATTGACAAACCTAAAACTTTTCTAGTATCTGCTGGGTCTATTACTCCATCATCCCATATCCGTGAAGATGCAAAGTATGGGTTACCTTCTTTTTCATATTGGTTTAATAGTTTATTTTTAAAAATATTTTCGTCCTTTTTAGACCACTTTAAACCTTTTCTAGAATTCACATCTTTTCTTACTGTAGAAAGAACATTAGCAGCTTGCTCACCCCCCATTACTGATATTCTAGAATTTGGCCAAGCCCACATAAATCTTGGACTGTAAGCTCTTCCGCACATTCCATAATTACCGGCTCCAAAAGAACCACCTATAATAACTGTAAATTTAGGAACTTTCACTGTAGCAACAGCTGTTACTAATTTTGCGCCATCTTTAGCTATTCCACCTTCTTCATATTTTTTTCCTACCATAAACCCAGAAATATTTTGCAAAAATATAATTGGTATCTTTCTTTGCCCACATAATTCTATAAAGTGTGCTCCTTTTTGAGAGCTCTCTGAAAATAAAATCCCATTATTTGCAACTATTCCTACTGAATATCCCATAATTCTTGCAAAACCCGTTACTAAAGTGGG
>CAWVYV010000143.1:0-3229 GCA_963934475.1 uncultured Alphaproteobacteria bacterium
TTATAATTCCATAATACATGAGCAACTCTATGAAAAAATAATGCATGCAATCCTGGATAGCATAAAATTATTTCTAAAAAAGATCTAGCCGCTGGGTCTCTTTTTTTCATAGAAATTATTTGATCTCTGATAGAATGAAACAATTTAAATCCTTTATATTAATATAAATAAAACTTTATTAAAAAAATTAATTTATATATATAAGTAATATATTATAACTGTAATATTATCACTATTTATATAGATAATTAACAAGTTTATATACTGTATGGTATATAATAATCTTTAAAGCATCAATTGGAAATAAAATGCCCGAAATAATTATACCTGGCCCTGAAGGAAGATTAGAAGCTAGATACCATAAAGCAGACAAACCAAATTCTCCTATTTGCCTAATTTTACATCCTCATCCTAGGCAAGGAGGCACAATGAATAACAAATTAGTTTATAACACTTATCAAGCCTTTAAAAAGTCTAATTTTTCTACTTTAAGATTTAACTTTAGAGGGGTAGGAAAAAGTTTAGGTACATATGATAATGGTATAGGTGAACTGACAGATGCGGCAGCTGCATTAGATTGGCTTCAAACAGAAAACCCTGCTGCTAAAGCTACTTGGATTGCTGGATTTTCTTTTGGATCATGGCTAGCTCTACAACTTTTAATGAGAAGGCCAGAAATCTCAGGTTTTGTTGCAATTAGTCCACCAGCAAGTTTGTATGATTTTTCATTTTTAGCACCATGCCCCGCATCAGGACTAATAATTCAAGGTACAGAAGATAAGATAGTAAAAGAAGAACATGTCAGTGAATTAGTTGAAAAACTTAATAAACAAAAAAATGTTACTATTGAGTATAAAAAAATTATTGGTGCTGATCATTTTTTTAAAAAAAACCTAGAAGACATACAGAAAAAAATTACAAAATACATAGAAAAAAATATTTAATTATTTAATGGAAAGCTTAATAAGCCTCCAGATGTAGCAGAATGAACTCCTGTAATTTTATTAAATGTATATGGTAAGCTTTTAATACTCTTTGCAGCCAAATATGCAAAAGCCTGTGCCTCCATTCCATCTGCATTCCAATTATTATCATCTAGAGATAATAATATTCTATTGTATTCTTTACAAATTCCATTCATTATTGCCTTATTTTTTACACCTCCTCCAGAGATATATAGACTTTTAGGGCTTAGTGAGAAAAACTTTAAACTTTCTTTAAGTTGCAGACTAACTAACCTTGATATGGTAGCGGCTTGATCCTCAGGATTTAAGTGACCAATATTAAGAAATAATAAATTATTTAAATAGTGCTTATCAATTGATTTAGGTGGAGAAATTTTATACCAAGGGTCATTTAGCACCTTATTAATAGCTTGATAATTAATAATTCCATTTAAACTAATTTCACCATTTTTATCTAAACTTTTATTAAAATAATTTTGCATAACTGAATCTAAAGGGCCATTACCTATTCCTATATCAAAACTAAAAGGAATATTATTTTTTTTATCAAGGTATGTTATATTAGATACACCACCTATATTTAAAAAAACACAAGGGTATTCAATATTTTTCAGGTTCATTAATAAGGCTTTATGCCATATACCTACTAAAGGTGCACCTTGGCCACCCAAACATATATCTCGATACCTAAAGTTGGAAACAACAGGAATATTTATTAAAGTAGATAGATATTGTCCGTCTCCTAATTGCCATGTCCAACTTTCATTAGGACTATGATAAATTGTCTGTCCATGAAAACCTACAATGTCTATATCATGGTAACTAATATTATTAGTTTTTATAAAAGACAGAATACAATCTGCATGAAACTTCGTAAGTAAATAATTAGTATTTTTTATACCTTCCCTAGTATCAATAAACTTTTGTATATTATTTATTAAAGATTTTTTATATGGATAAGTTATTGTATTTTTTAAAATTATTCTTTTTTCAGCATCCGTTTTTATAAAGGCTATATCTACCCCATCTAAAGAAGTGCCACTCATTAAACCTAGAGCATTAATAGAAGCTTTCTTGGAATCAACAAAATAACTATATTTATCTCTTGTTTTCATTAGATATGTCCTTTAAAAAAATAACTATTAGTTATATAAGGTTAAATATTATGGCAATTTATAAATCAGCTTTTATTCAAGAGATTACCGCACGTGGGTTTATTCATCAAGCTACAGATATATCTAACCTGGATAAAATACTCTTTAATGAAAATAATGTGCCTGCCTATATAGGCTTTGATTGCACGGCTCCTAGTCTACATATTGGCTCTTTAATACAAATTATGTTGCTAAGATGGTATCAAAAATCTGGCCATAAACCTATTGTTTTACTAGGTGGAGGGACAACACTAGTAGGAGACCCATCTGGTAAGGATGAATCTAGAAAATTACTAACAAATGAAATAATTGAAAAAAATGCTACAGGTATAAAAAATGTTTTTGAAAAATTTATAAATTTTGATAAAGAAATAAATTCAGCAGTAATGGTTAATAATGCAGAATGGTTAACAAAATTAAATTATATTGATTTCTTGAGAGATTTTGGAAAACATTTTTCCATTAATAGGATGTTAGGATTTGATTCTGTTAAGCTACGCCTAGATAGAGAACAAACCTTATCATTCTTAGAATTTAATTATATGATACTTCAAGGGTATGATTTCTACGAACTTAAAAAAAGATATAATTGCATTCTTCAAATGGGAGGTTCTGATCAATGGGGCAATATAATAAATGGCATTGAATTAAATAGAAGAGTAAATACAAATGAAGAAAAAAGTAATTTATTTGGGCTTACTTCCCCTCTAATTACAACAGCCTCTGGGTCAAAAATGGGTAAAACTGCTAATGGCGCAGTATGGCTTAACTCAGATTTATGCTCCCCATGGGACTATTGGCAATATTGGAGAAATACTGAAGATAAAGATGTGATTAAATTTCTTAAACTATTTACAGAAATTAGTATGGAAGAAATTAATAAATTAGAAGAATTACAAGGTGCAGAGATTAATGAAGCCAAAATAATATTAGCAAATGCTACGACATCTCTACTTCATGGAGAAGATGAAAAAAATAAAGCTTTAAATACAGCAAAAAGTATATATCAAAATATTGGAGAAGAAAAAAACTTATCCTCAATACACTACAGTACAGATCAAATATTAAAAGGAGTTCCAGTGTTAGAGTGTATGGTAAAAAATAATTATT
>CAWVYV010000144.1:0-3206 GCA_963934475.1 uncultured Alphaproteobacteria bacterium
ATTGATGGGTCAACTATAAATAAAGTTGCTTGTTCTCCAGGTTTATTTTTAAAACGTATATATGGCTCAATAATAAATTGAGCTTTATTTTGGATCAGTTTATCTTTTGCTATATGCCAATCCTTCCAATCCATTATTAGCCCAAAATGTCTTACTGGAACAATCTTATCATCAACTTTATTATATAATATGTCGCATGAATCAGGAGATAAATGAGCTGTAATTTGATGTCCATAAAAATTAAAATCTATCCATTCATCGCTTGTTCTTCCAATGGTACACCCTAGAAATTTAGTATAAAACAATTTTGTTTCTAATAAATTTTTTACAGGAAAGGCCAAATGAAAAGGTGAAAGGTTTTTAATCATAAATAAATTTTTCTATTAATACTATAATACTAACAGATTTTTTATAATTTCTCTATATATTTTTGCGGGCTGATTGCCTCCTGATAGACCTATAACTTTTGTATTATCATCCTTACCTACCCAGACACCAATTATTAAATTATCTATATAGCCTATAAACCATGCATCCTTAGAGTTTTGGGTAGTACCTGTTTTTCCTCCATACAATATGTTATCATTTAATAGAGATGCTTTTGCATTAGAGGAGGTTCCATTATCCATAGAACTTTTAAGTAAAATTTTTATGTTTTTCACAATTATTTTATTAATTGCTGAATCTCTTTTTGTGCTTTGTCTTTTATATATTACATTGCCTTTTCTATCACTTATAGATTCAACTCCATGAATAAATGGAGTAATACCTCCTGATGCAATAGCAGCATAAGCATTAGTCATTTCTATAAGGGAAACACTTTGTGTCCCGAGAGATAAAGATCTTTCAGGTCTTAAATTAGATGAAACACCTAATTTTTTTGCCCATTGTATAACATTCTCTCTTCCAGAAATTTCTTGCAGCCTAATAGCTGCAACATTAGATGAAATGGAAAATGCTTCTTTAATACTAATAACCCCCTTATATTTTTTATTATAATTTTTTGGACTCCACCCATCTAAGTCTAAAGGCATATCTTCAATTTTATCATAAGCATCCATACCTAATTCTAAAGCTGATAAATAAGTAAATAGTTTAAAAACAGAACCGGGTTGTCTTAATGATTGGGTAGCTCTATTAAATTGGCTTTTATAAAAAGATCTTCCTCCTAACATCCCTTTAACAGCTCCATTCGTGTCTAAAACTATAACAGCCGCTTCTAAATCTTCTCTTTCTTTTAGTATTAACGAAACTGCTTTTTCGATTTCTGACTGAACTTTATGATCTAATGTTGTTTTAATTATAATATCAGATACATTATTATAATTTTTTGAAGTTCTTCTTAAGATCCAATCTGTGAAATATCTACTTTCTTCTGTAAAACTTTTATTAATTAATAACTTTTCTAAATTATTAAGTGCTAGAATAGATTCCTTTTTAGTAATTAAATTTAGAGTTAGCATTCTATTTAAAACTATAGATGCTCTTATTTTTGTTTTCTTAGGGGAAGATAGTATATTTAATCTTGTTGGTGATTTAAGAGCAGCTGCCAAAATTGCTGACTCATATATAGCTAATTCTTTAGGTGTTTTTGCAAAATAACTATCTGTAGCTGAACTAATTCCATAATTGCCAGAGCCAAAATATGCTCTATTTAAGTATAAGGAAATTATTTCTTCTTTTTCTAGTATGGCTTCTAATTTTAAAGTAATAAATAATTCTCTTATTTTTCTTAAGATACTTTTTTCTGAATTTAAAAAAATAAGTTTTGCTAACTGCTGCGTGATCGTAGAGCCGCCTTGTTTATAACTAGCACTTAATATATTGACATAAATAGCTCTTAAAATACCCTTAACATCTATTCCAGGATGAGAATAAAACCTATTGTCTTCAATAGCAATAACCGCATTTATTAAATGGGGAGAGATAGAATTAAATTCTATATAGTTAGAATATAATTCTCCGTAAACTGCTAAGCGCTGGTTATTATTAGCATTTATTACAACTGAAGGTTTTCTTGAGTTTTGTAATAAATCATTAAACTTAGGTAGTGTCACCCAGCAATATAAAAAAATTGCTGCTAATATAAATATAAAAAAAAATGTTAGGCTTAATATTAACCTTTTAAAATAAATAATTTTTGTAACCTATATATCTATATTTTCTGCTTCTAGTGCACGTTCTTGAATAAACTTTCTTCTAGGCTCTACTTCTTCTCCCATTAATGTTGAAAACACATTATCTGCTTCTGCTGCATCATCTATATTTACTTTTAATAAGATTCTTGCATCTGGATCTAATGTTGTTTCCCACAGCTGTTCTGGATTCATCTCACCGAGTCCTTTATAACGCGCAATTGCAAGACCTTTTCTTCCTTGCTCTATAGAGGTTTCATACAGATCAGATGGGCCTGTTATTTTATACGAATCCTCACCTTTTACTAAGGTTGCACCGTTGAAATAAGTTTCTTGTAGTTCTGCCGCATCCCTTCCTAATTTACGCGCGTCTGAAGACCCTAATATTAATTTATCAATTATATATTCTGAAATTACTCCTCTTCTGTCATGGTTAAAATAATATTTTTTTTCTTCTATATTATATTCACCTTTCCAGCCATCTTCTCCAGGTATTGCGAACTTATTCAATGCATTTGTGACAAAGTCTGCAACTATCGATGCCTTTTCTTTATCATCAAGTAAATTAACATCTAGCGCCCCGCTAATTGCCATACGTTCAATTAGGTCAATATTAATATTCTTAGATAAGGCCTTTATAGAAGAATGTTGCCTTTTAGCTGATAGTATTAAAGAATTTAAATCTTTAGAAGTTCTATGCTCATCAGTATTAGTGATTAAGTATGTATCTTTAACCAATTGATCCACTAAGTAATTATCTAAAGTATCTTCATCTTTTAAGTAAACTTCACTAGAACCTTTTTTAACCTTAAAAAGCGGAGGTTGCGCTATATATAAATGACCATTAGAAATTAACTCCTGCATATGTCTATAAAAAAATGTTAAAATTAATGTTCTTATATGAGATCCATCAACATCAGCATCAGTCATGATAATAATTTTATGATATCTTAATTTTTCTATATTAAAATCATCATGTATACCTGTTCCTAAAGCTGAAATCATTATCCCAATTTCATTTGAGCCTAAAACTCTAGCTCTTCCTGCTCGCTCAACATTTAATATTTTACC
>CAWVYV010000145.1:0-3180 GCA_963934475.1 uncultured Alphaproteobacteria bacterium
ACAGTTAATAATCCTTTAGCTACAGCTAAAGTAGCTTCAACATTACAAGTAAATATTGAAGCTAATGATAAAGAGGAAGAGAATAAAGAGGAAGAGAATAAAGAAGAAGTGAATGATACAGAGGAAGCTGATTCTCATGATGGGATGCCTTCTATATCAGCATTAGAAGAAATTTTAAAACCGCAGATTATAACTGCCTTTAAACAGTTATCTAAGCACTCAAAATCAATGGATAAGTTTTGGAAACAATCCATAGTAAATAAAATTTCTGGTTTAGAAAACAAAAGTACAGATCAAAATAAATTTTTTAAATCTCAAAAAGAAGTTTCTGATATTATGAGAGGTTTAAGACTTGATAACAAACGAGTTGAAGAGATTATAGATGAGCTTTATGGAAAAAATAAAAGATTAATATTTTTGGAGGGAAGCTTAATTAGGTTAGCGGGAAAAAATAAAATAAAAAGAGATAAATTTTTAGAAGCTTATTCAGGAAGAGAAATACAGAAAGACTTACTTAGAAAACTTTCATTAATAAAAGATAAGGGCTGGAAAGAATTTATTAAAAAAGAAAGGTCACAAATTAAAGAAACTCTTGATGAAATAAGAGGTATTGTAGAGTATTGTAGTCTGGATATTCCTGAATTTAAAACTTTAGTTAAGGCTATTGAACGAGGAGAGAGAGAATCAGAACATGCAAAAAAAGAAATGATAGAAGCTAATTTAAGATTAGTGATTTCTATAGCAAAAAAATATACTAATAGAGGGTTACAATTTTTAGACTTAATACAAGAAGGAAATATAGGTTTAATGAAGGCTGTTGATAAGTTTGAATATAGAAGAGGGTATAAATTTTCAACTTATGCAACTTGGTGGATAAGGCAAGCAATTACCAGATCAATAGCTGATCAAGCTAGAACTATTAGAATTCCTGTTCATATGATAGAAACTATTAATAAATTGGTTAGAACTTCTAGGCAAATTCTTCATGAAATAGGAAGAGAAGCTACCCCAGAAGAGTTAGCTGAAAAGCTTGCTATGCCTCTTGATAAAGTTAGAAAAGTTATGAAGATAGCTAAAGAGCCAATAAGTTTAGAGACCCCAGTTGGAGATGAAGAGGATAGTCATTTAGGTGACTTTATTCATGACCAAAATGCAATTATTCCTTTAGATGCAGCAATTCATGAAAATTTAAGAGAGCAAACAACACAAATATTAGCTTCTTTAACACCAAGAGAAGAACGAGTTTTAAGGATGCGTTTTGGTATAGGTATGAATACTGACCATACTTTAGAAGAAGTTGGGCAGCAATTCTCTGTTACAAGAGAAAGAATTAGACAAATTGAAGCAAAAGCTTTACGTAAACTTAAACATCCATCTAGATCAAGAACTTTAAGAAGTTTTTTGGATGAAAAATAATTGATTTAGGGCCCGTAGCTCAGTTGGTTAGAGCAAACCGCTCATAACGGTTTGGCCGTAGGTTCGAGTCCTACCGGGCCCACCATAAAAATTATTGATAATTTGCTATTTAGTTAAAATTAGGGTTAGTTAATATAGTAATATTATATGTATATAATGGGGGGTTATTTTTATGGATGCAAAAGTTATCTGGTTGCTTGTTTTTGTAGGTTTATATTGGTCTTACTGCGTTTTTTGGGGAGTCAAAGGTCATTTACAAGCAAAAACTGCAAGTGATTATTTTTTAGCAGGTAGAGGTATCTCTGTATGGGTTTTCATTTTAGCTGCTACGGCCACATCATTTTCTGGTTGGACTTTTATGGGACATCCTGGTCTAATATATAGAGATGGTTTTCCATATGCATATGCATCATTTTATGCAATTACTATTCCTTTTACTGGCGTAATGTTTTTAAAAAGACAGTGGATGCTAGGAAAACGGTTTGGTTTTGTTACTCCAGGTGAAATGCTTTCAACATACTTTAAATCGGATTTTATAAGAATTTTAGTAGTACTAGTAGCTTTAGTGTTTTCTGTTCCTTACTTAGGAATACAATTAAGAGCCTCAGGCTTTTTGTTTAATGTTCTCACTGATGGAATGTTTAGTGTAAATGTAGGAATGTGGGCACTGTCAGCTGTAGTGTTTATATATGTTGCTACTGGAGGGCTCAAAGCTGTTGCTTATGTTGATACAATGCAATGTATCCTTTTAGCTGGCGGCATAATGGTAATAGGAATAATTACTTTAGTAAATATTGGTGGATTTGGAACTTTAATTGATGGTGTAGCAGCATTATCACAAATAGATGAAAAACTTACACCTGATGGTTATAGTCATTACATAGCTATACCTGGTGTAATTCAGTATGTTAAAAGTGGTACTCAGGCAGTAGGTGGTGCATGGACAGGAATAATGATTTTGTCTTATATGTTTGCTTTGATGGGCATACAATCCGCACCAGCATTTACTATGTGGTCATTCTCTAATAAAAGTGTAACTCCATTTGCTCCACAACAAGTTTGGGCATCTGCTTTTGGAATTGGTTTTATATTAATGTCATTTACAGCTATTCAAGGTATTGGTTCTCACTTTTTAGGGGCCGATGCAGCTATGTTAGCCGCGCATCCAGAATTAGTAAATAATGTAATGGGAGCAGGTTTAGGTGGAGAAGATATTATGGCAACTCCGGGGAAACAAGGTAACCTTGTGCCTCAGTTAATATATTTAATGTCAGACAAGGCTCCTTGGCTAGTAGGCCTTTTATCAGTATGTGCCTTAGCAGCCATGCAATCAACTGGAGCAGCATATATGTCTACTGCTGGAGGAATGCTAACACGTGATTTATTTAAAAGGTTTTTAATGCCTAATGCTTCTCATAATCTTCAAAAGATTTTAGGTAGAGCTGGTGTTGGTCTTATAGTTTTAGCAGCTTTATTAGTTGCTACAGTTTCTAAAGATGCGTTAGTTTTATTAGGTGGTTTAGCTGTTGCATATGGTTTTCAGATGTGGCCTGCCTTAATAGCAATATGCTGGTGGCCATTCCTTACAAGAGCAGGAATTTCATATGGTTTAATTGCAGGTTTAATAGCAGTTACACTTACTGAGAATATAGGAGCAGATGTTTTTGGTATTACAGCTTGGGGTAGATGGCCATTAACTATTCATTCAGCCGGTTGGGGAATAATTTTTAATTTAGGGTTAGCAATAATTATATCTTACTTTAC
>CAWVYV010000146.1:0-3170 GCA_963934475.1 uncultured Alphaproteobacteria bacterium
ATGATACAGTTGAAGATGGCGTAGCTACAAGAGCAGAAATAAGAAAAATATTTGGAGCAGAGATAGCTAGACTTGTTGATGGAGTAACAAAGTTATCTAAAATTGAAGCCCCACAAATAGAGTTACGTGAGGCTGAAAACTTTAGAAAATTTTTATTGGCTATGTCTAAGGATATAAGAGTCTTATTGGTTAAGTTAGCTGATAGATTACATAATATGCGAACAATAACTCATATAGGTTCTGAAGATAGAAGATTAAGAATTTCAAGAGAAACTTTAGACGTTTACGCTCCACTTGCTGCTAGAATTGGCATGCAGAATATGAGAGAAGAGTTGGAGGATATAGCGTTTTCGCAAACTAACCCTTCTATTAGAAAGTCACTAAATAAAAGAATTGTATTTTTACGTAGTCAAGATAATGAATTAGTAAAAAAAATAATTAAAGAAATTAAAAATAAGTTTAAATTAAATAATAAATATGTAGAAATTCAAGGAAGAGAAAAAAGTATATATTCCGTATGGAAAAAGATGCAAAAATCATCAATTTCATTTGATAATATTTCAGACGTATATGCTTTTAGAATTATTTGTACAAGTAGAAGTGATTGTTATAGTGCATTAGGTATAATACATAATATTTGGCCAATGATTCCAGATAGATTTAAAGATTATATTTCCACTCCAAAATCTAATGGCTATTCATCTATTCATACTAATGTTATTGGGCCATTAGGAAGACCTATAGAGATACAAATTAGAACTAAAAAAATGCATGAATTAAATGAATATGGGGTGGCTGCACATTGGTATTATAAAGAAAAAGGTAGTGCTGCAATAAAGCCAAATAAAGTTAGTTTAAACTTATTTAAAGAGTTTTCGGAAATAATTGGTAATTCATCAGGAGCAGCTGATTTATTATCTCATACAAAAATGGAAATGTATTCTGATCAAGTATTTTGTTTTACTCCCAAAGGTGAGGTAATTACAATGCCGAAAGGTGCAACACCTATAGATTTTGCTTTTTCTGTTCATTCTAAGTTAGGAGAAACATGTGTTGGCTGTAAAATTAATGGACGTTCAGCCCCTCTACCAACTATCTTATCAAATGGAGATCAGGTTGAGATATTAAGGACTGATGGACAAAGTCCACAGCCTATTTGGCTAAATTATGCAGTAACTGGCAAGGCAAGGTCTTATATTAATAAATTTATTAGAGAAAATGATCAAGTCGAGTTTATAAAATTAGGAAGGTCTATTTTAGAAAATAATTTTATTTTAATGAATAAACAGTTTCATGATAAATTACTTGATCCAATTTTAAAACAAATTGGATTTAAAAGTAAAAGGTCATTATTTATGGCTTTAGGTAAAGCAGAAATAAATAGTAATGAAGTCATAAAGCTTATATTGCCAAGTAAACCTATTAATAAAAAACGTTTAAACCCATCTAGCAATAAAGATAAGGGAGTTTCATTAAAAGGTTTGAAGCCTGGAGTAGCAATACATATTGGAGAATGTTGTTATCCTTTGTTTGGCGAACGAATAGTAGGCTTAATGACAGAAGGTAAAGGGGTTACAATACATACCTTAGATTGTGTAACTTTAGAAAGGTTTACAGATAATCCTGAATTGTGGGTAGATTTAACGTGGAATAAGAAAAACTCTGAAAATAATATTGGTAGGGTTGATATTATATTAACAAATAAAAAAGGAAGTTTAAACACTTTAACTCAAACTATAGCTGAATTTGGTGGAAATATAACTAATTTATTAGTAAGGCAAAGGTCTGATGATTTTTTTGAAATGTCTTTAGATATAGAGGTAAATGATGCAAAACATTTAAATGAAATTATTACGGGTCTTAGAACTAACTTAAGTGTATATAAAGTGAGCAGAGCTAAAGAAGGTTATAATTAATTAAGGATATTACCTATGAAAATTATGAGTGAAAAAGAGGTTCTAAATGTATATAAATCAATAGGAGCTCTTCTAGAGGGGCACTTTGTTTTATCATCTGGATTACATAGCAGGATGTATTTACAGTCCGCTTTAATATTTTCTAATACAACTATTGCAGAATCCTTATGCGGAAGTTTAGCGCAAAAGCTTCAAAGTGTCATCAATATTAATGATATTGATTTAGTAGTATCGCCTGCAATGGGAGGAGTCATTGTAGGTTATGAACTATCTCGTAATATAAAAAAACCTAATATATTTGCAGAAAGAAAAGAAGGAAAATTTTCTATAAGAAGAGGTTTTGAAATTAATAAAGGGCAAAAAATTTTAGTAGTAGAAGATATTGTAACAACAGGTAAATCTTCTTTAGAGTGTTTTGAATGTATAAGAGACTTAGGTGGAGAAGTTATTTGTGAGGCCGCCTTGATAAATAGAGGTGGAAATTCTGTAGATTTAGGAGTGCCTTTAGTAACTTTAGCAAATTTAAATATTCCTAATTATGATTCAAATAATCTCCCTGAAGATCTGAAAAATATTCCTGCTATAAAGCCTGGTAGTAGGCCAAGTAAATAATGCTATTTAAAACTCGTCAAAAAGCTACTTTTATATCTAAATTTTTTAATTTATTATGGCCAAAAAAAGGCTGGAAAAGAATTATTAAATACATCTCTTTAAGGTTAAAAAGACTACCTGGTAGCCCACATAGTATTGCACTAGGTTTTACTTTTGGAGTGACAGCTGCTTTAACACCTTTATTTGGTTTGCATTTTTTAATTGGAATATTTTTAGCGTGGTTATTTCGTGTAAGTATGGTTGCATCCTTAATAGGAAATTTACTTGGTAACCCTTGGACATTTCCATTTATATGTGTCCTTAACTTTAAAGTAGGTAATTTTTTTTATACTACTAGTGATCAAATAGATATTAATATGAAACTATTATCGAACGAGTTATATTTATTATGGAACACAATATATAAATTATTTATTGAATTAAATTATAGCCAGTCCTTAAACTATTTAAGCCAATTAAAATTAATACCTCCTATGTTGTTAGGTTCTTTATTTACGATAATAGTAGTTGGAATCCCATGTTATTTTATATCTAGGTTTATAATTACTAATTATAGAAATAAAATTAAATTATTTAAAAAAGATAATAAGGTATAAAATATTATGAGATTAGGAATTAATATAGATCATGTGGCCACTATAA
>CAWVYV010000147.1:0-3158 GCA_963934475.1 uncultured Alphaproteobacteria bacterium
TGCAGATTTATGTTTTGTAGTTCTTGATGTAGATACTCCTAAGGCACCAGAAAGCAATGCTTCTTCTAATAAATCTGACATCTTAGAAATTTGTTGTTCGTTAGGTTTTTTTAGATGATCTGCTCCATCTTCACCCATGACAAAAAAACGTAGTGCAGAATGCGGAACCTGCGTTCCTATATCCATTATTCTATTTGTTTCTTCTAAAGCACTTAAATATTCAGGAAATGTTTCCCATGTGAAATTTATGCCTTCAGATAAAACAGATTCTGGAATATCTTCCACGCCTTCCATTAAATTAATTAAATAATTCTCACTTCCTTTTTTTACAGGTGCAAAACCCACGCCACAGTTGCCAAATACGCAAGTTGTTACCCCATGCCAAGAAGATGGAGTTAAGTATGGGTCCCATGTAGCTTGACCATCATAATGCGTATGTATATCTACCCATCCAGGAGTTACTAATTTATTTTCTGCATCTATAGTTCTCTTTGCATTATTAGATAATTTTCCTATTTCACATATTTTACCATTTGTAACTGCGATATCAGAGACCTTTTTTGGCGTTCCCGTTCCATCAATTAATGTTCCATTTTTTATGATTAGGTCATGCATAATAAGTAACCTTATTAATTAGTAAGAGATTTTAAATAATAGTCTGTTTTATAGCCTTGTTCCAGCCGTTTCTATATTTTTTAATTTCTGTTTCATTCATTTCAGGGTTAAATTTTTTATTTAACTTCCAATATGCACTAGATTCTTCTATTGAGGAAATAATACCAGCTCCTATAGAGGCTAATATGGCTGCTCCTTGAGAAGTTGTTTCTGCATTGTAAGACCTTTCTATTTTAGTTTTACTAATACTTGCTAAAAATTGCATTAACCAATCATTAGCACTCATTGCACCATCCACTCTTACAATTTTAGGTTTTTGTCCATCAGATGACATGGCATCAAATAAATCAACACTTTGATATGCCACTGCTTCAAGAGCAGCTCTAACTATTTCTGCTTTTCCAGAGGAACTTGTAAGTCCTACAATAGTTCCTCTAGCATCAGGTTTCCAATGTGGGGCTCCTAAACCTGTAAATGCAGGAACAAAATATACTCCATTATTATCTTTAATACTGGCTGCTAAAGACTGGCTATCATTAACATTAGATATTATCTCTAACTTATCTTTTAACCATTTTATAGAAGTTCCAGAAACAAAGATAGATCCTTCAAGTGCATAATGGGTAACATTGTTTATTCTATAAGCAATAGTACTAAGAAGCTTATTTTTACTAATAAGTGTTTTATTTCCTGTGTTTAAAAGTATAAAACAACCTGTTCCAAAAGTAGCTTTTATATCACCTGGTTTTATACAGTTTTGTCCTATGGCTGCAGATTGTTGATCTCCAATCATGGCATGAATTGGAATACATTCATCCAAAATATTTTTACTAGTTATTCCAAAATCATATATATTATCTTTAACTTCTGGTAATATAGAAATAGGAATATTAAATATTTCTAATAATTCATTATCCCATTTATTATCATATATATTATATAAACTGGTCCTTGATGCATTTGTTGCATCCGTATAAAAACTTTTTCCATTAGAAATTTTATATAATAGGAAGGTATCAATAGTAGCTATAGCTAATTTACCACTTAAAGCTAATTGTTTAGCATTATCAATATTATCTAATATCCAGCCTATTTTAGTTGCTGAAAAGTAAGGGTCTATTAGTAAACCAGTTTTATTTTTAATAATTGGGCTTAAACCATCTTTAATAAGTTCTTCGCATTTGTTGGTTGTTCTTCTATCTTGCCATATTATAGCATTGTATAATACTTCTCCATTAGACCTGTCCCATGCTACTATAGTTTCTCTTTGATTCGTTATACCGATAGATAATATTTTAATATTATTTGTTTTTGCATAAAGAATAATATTTTTTGTTACAGATAATGTTTTATTCCATATTTCATTAGCATCTTGTTCTACCCAGCCATTTACAGGGTATATTGTGCCAATTTCTTTTTGTTCTATGTGTATTATATTTCCTGCTGTATCAAATAATACTGCTCTAGTAGAGGACGTTCCTTGATCAATAGCCATAATAGATTTTTGCATTAATAAAACCTTACATTTATATAAAATAGTATATATTATGTTTTATAAAAAATTATATATTAATTTTCATAAAAGGATCTAATAATGGCTTTACCAACAGCGCTTGATAAAAAGAATTTTTCCTTACCTGTAATTGCAGCACCTTTGTTTATAATTTCTAATCCTGAATTGGTAATTGCTCAATGTAAGGCTGGTGTATTAGGATCTTTTCCTGCTTTAAATGCAAGGCCTGCAGAATTACTTGATGACTGGTTGGCAGAAATAACTGAAGAATTAGCAAGTTTTAAATTAAAAAACCCTAGTATTCCTGTAGCACCATTTGCCGTTAATCAAATAGTTCATAGGTCCAATGATGTGCGTTTAGAAAATGATTTAGAAATGTGTATAAAATATAAAGTTCCTGTAGTAATTACTTCACTTGGAGCTAGGCCTGAAGTTAATGATGCTATTCATAGCTATGGTGGAATAGTATTGCATGATGTAATAAATAATCGTCATGCACATAAAGCTATTGAAAAAGGAGCAGATGGTCTTGTTGCTGTAGCCGCAGGAGCGGGAGGGCATGCTGGTGTCACTTCTCCTTTTGCTTTGATTGAAGAAATTAGAGAATGGTTTAGCGGTCCTTTAGCATTATCTGGCTCAATTGCTACTGGAAACGCTGTGCTTGCTGCTCAAGCTGCAGGAGCTGATTTTGGTTATATTGGATCTGCTTTTATAGCAACAAAAGAAGCAAATGCTAATGATGGTTATAAAGAAGCTATTACAAAATATGCCGCTTCTGATATAGTTTATACAAATCTAGTTACAGGAGTGCATGGTAATTACTTAAAACCATCTTTAGCCAGCGCTGGATTTGATCCAGATAACTTGCCTACTAGTGACGCAAGTAAAATGGATTTTGGAGCAGAGGGAATGGAAAAGAAAAAAGCATGGAAAGATATTTGGGGTTGTGGTCAAGGTATTGGTGCAATTAAAGATGTGCTCTCAACTGAGGGATTAGTAAATCGTTTGAAACAAGAATATGAAGAAGCAA
>CAWVYV010000148.1:0-3157 GCA_963934475.1 uncultured Alphaproteobacteria bacterium
CAAGTGAAGGTATTTATGATTTTGCATCTAAAAAATGGGGTCCGCAAGATATAAGAATAATATTGGGAAGACCTAATACATTTGGTATTATAGTTGCTGGAAATTCAGATATAAAAACAATAGCTGACTTAAAAGGTAAAAAAGTGGCTTATGTAACTGCTAATCCTTCTCTAAATGTTAAGGTTGAAGGAATTATGACATTAGCTAACCTTACTTGGGATGATGTTGAACCCAAAGTTTATCCTGGTTTTACTCCTACTATAAAAGCTGTACAGAATGGAAGATTAGATGCTGCTGGAGCAGTTCCTACCGGCTCAGCAGTATATGAATTAGCCGCATCTAAAAAAGGTATTAGATGGTTAAGTATGCCTAAAGATAATACAGAAGGATGGAAAAGATTAAATAAAATAATTCCATTCATGAATCCTCAATTAGAAACTATAGGAGCCGGATTAAGTTCTGAAAAACCTGTTGAAATAGGAGGCTATCATTATCCAAATGTAACTGTTTACGCATCTGCAACTGAAGATGAAGTATATAATTTTATAAAAGCTCTTGATGAATCTTTTGATTTATATAAGGACATAAACTCTATTATGTACAAATGGCAATTGGATATAGCATCTGGCACACCTGCTGAAGCTCCCATTCATAAAGGAGCTATAAAATATTTAAAAGAGAAACAGCTTTGGTCGGAAGAAAATGAGTTATGGAATAATGCTAGATTAAAGAGATTAAATTTACTTAGACAGACTTGGGCCAATTTTATTAAAAATAATGAAGATCTTGATGAAAAATCCTTTAAAATAGAATGGGAAAAAGAAAGAAGTTTAGTTCTTGTTAAAAATTAACCAAAATTTTAATAAAAGAGTTACTGTTTATCCTAAATTCTTCATTATATTATTAACAATTTGTGGTTGTATCGTTTCTATTAACCAAATTTTTAATATTGGTTTCTTAAATTTCAACCCTGTATCAAATAGCTTCTTATACTTATTGATAGCATTTTTTCAGCCTATTTCATTTCTAATGTTTCCTATGAGTATAAAATATAAAAATAAGATTCTAATTACTGATATAATAGCAGCATTTACAATATTATTTCTAGGATTATACTTTTCTATTAATTCAGAAAACATATTAAGTAATGGTTGGGACATTGATGCACCCTTATTACCAACATTGTTAAGCTTTCTATTAATTATATTATCTTTAGAATCTCTCAGAAGAACAGGTGGAAAATTTATTTTTTACATAGCAATCTTTTTTACTACTTATCCAATATTTGCAGACATGATGCCTGGAGCATTATGGGGGAATGTATATAGCATACCAGAGGCGGCGAGAGCTCATAGTATGGGTTTAGAAAGTTTGATAGGTATACCAATGAAAGTTGCTGGAAGTTTACTAATTGGTTTTTTAATTTATGGAATTATTTTAGCTGAAACGGGTGGTGGTAAATTTTTTATAGATATAGCCGAATCTATAATGGGTAAATATAGAGGAGGCCCAGCTAAAGTTGCTATTCTAGCATCAGGTTTTTTTGGAATGCTCTCCGGAAGTCCTACAAGTAATGTTATAACTAGTGGCTCTTTAACAATTCCTGCAATGAAAAAAGCTGGTTATTCAGCAAGGTATGCTGCCGCTATAGAGGCCTGCGCATCTACAGGAGGAGTATTAATGCCTCCTGTAATGGGAACAGTTGCTTTTATAATGGCTTCTTTTTTAAACCTTCCCTATTCAGAAATACTTCTTGCTGCCTTAATACCTGGATTAATATTTTATATAGCTCTAATAATTCAAACTGACTTATATGCTGCGAAAAATAATTTAAAGGGCATGGAGTTAACTAAAATACCAAAATTTTTTCCTACTATCATAAATGGTTTTCCATATATTCTCTCTTTTATTTCTCTTATTTGGTTGATTATATCTGCAAAATTAGAGAGTGAAGCACCTTTTATATCATCATTAATATTAATTATAATATTATTACTAAGAAATTTTAACCTTATAAAGTTGAAGGATTGGTTAAATATATTTGTTAAAATAGGAGAAATAATAGCTAGAATAGTTTCTCTTTTATCTGGAGTAGGCGTTATTATTGGAGCAATGTCATTAACTGGTATAGGAACTTCTTTATCTAGGGAATTAGTATTTTTAGCAGGTGGAGATTTAGCAATGATATTAATATTTGGTGCACTTGCATCCCTAGTTCTTGGAATAGGAATGACTGTAAGTGCCTGTTATATATTTTTAGCTATTGTACTAGCTCCAGCCATTATTGAAGGAGGAATAAATCCTTTAGCAGCTCATTTATATGTTCTTTATTGGGGGGTTTTATCTTTTATTACTCCTCCTGTTGCAATAGCAGCAATAACAGCATCAACTATTTCTAACACCTCTGCATTAAAAACAGGCTTTTTATCTATGCGATTAGGCTCAATATTATTTTTTCTTCCTATTTTATTTGTTTTTGATCCGGCTATGTTAATGCAAGGTGAAACTATAAAAATTATAATTTCATTTAGTATTGCAGTATTTGCTATAATAATTATCTCTTCCGCCTTTGAAGGCTATTTATATTTCTTTGGTAATATTAATAATATATTTAGAATATTGTTTTTTATAACTGGGATATTAATATTAATGCCTAATTTAATTAGTAAATATTTTGGTTTTAGCTTATTAATGATTTTGTTATTTATATTAGTTATGATGAAATTATATAAAAGAAAAAATTATATTTAACTATTAATGATCCTAAATAGTTTTTGTGTCGTAATATAGTGGGAGGAAATAATTTGTTAAAAGCTTTTTTTGCAGCAAAAGAATGGACACTCTGGGCCTATGGAGGCCTGTCTTTACTTATTATTTCTTTGTGGGTTCAAGTACAATTTACTGTTGCATTTAATAGTTGGTATGGAAGATTTTATAATTTACTTCAAGCCTCTGGAAGCTATTCCGATAATCCTACAGAAGGAATAGATCTGTTTTATGGCCATTTAGTATCTCTTTCATACATTAATAATAATTTTACAGGGGAAGCTTCTTTCGTAGTGCTTGCTTTTCCTTATATTGTAATAGCAGTTTTTACAAGTTGGTTTACTAGTGTATATGCACTCCGCTGGAGACAAGCTATAACTTTTAATTATAT
>CAWVYV010000149.1:0-3151 GCA_963934475.1 uncultured Alphaproteobacteria bacterium
CTTATAATAAATTACCAAACGATTTACAGAATATTATAAAATATGCAGCTGGCGATGAAGCTTTTAGAATGCTATCAGAAATGACTGCAGGTAATGCATTTGCATTAGATGTTTTGCTAAATAAGCATAAAGTTCAGTTAAGAAGTTTTCCAGAAGATGTAACTAATGCAATGTTTACAGCAGCATTAGATATAGTTAAAGAGAAAGCAGAAGAAGATCCTTTTACGAATAAAGTATATAAAAATTGGACAGAGTATAGATCTAAAGTAACTAAATTATCACCTCTAACAGAGCTTGGATATATGAGTCTTAGAAATAAATTTGAAGATAAAAGAAAAAAATAGAAAAATATTAATATGAATTCTAATGAAGAACAAAAAGACTATTGGACTAATTCTGCAGGTAAATTATGGGTTAAAGATAAAGTTGAAAAAGATAATATGCTAGAGGTTTTAGGGAATTATGCATTATCTAAGTTTAATATTATAGAGGGTATGAATGTTCTAGACATAGGATGCGGAACTGGGATTACTACTACGCAAATAGCTAAAAAAATTAATAATATAGGCTATGTTTCAGGTTTAGATTTTTCAGAAACCATGATTAATGAAGCTATTAAATATTCTGAAAAATTAGGTATAAAAAATATTAATTTTGCAGTTAAGGATATTCAAAATGATGAATTAAAAATATTAGAGTATGATGCTGCTTTTTCACGTTTTGGAGTGATGTTTTTTAGTAACCCTATTATGGCGTTTAAGAATATCTACAGTGCTTTAAAAAAAAATGGTATATTAACATTCATTTGTTGGCAAAGTCAGAAAGCAAACCCTTGGTATAATTCGGGTTTAGAAATAGTTAAAAAGTATATAGACGTCCCTTTACCAAAAGAGAATAGTCCAGGTCCTTTTGCATACGCTGATAAAAGTTATATTCATAATATACTAACTAATTCAGGTTATAAAGATATAGAGTTTTATAGTTATGAAAAAGATATAGAGTTATTTAAAGGTCTTACTTTAGAACCTGCTATTAGAGAATATATAGAATCTACGCCAATATTTAAAGAAAAAATATTGATATTAGGTGCTTTGGATAAGGAAAAAATATTTCTAGAAATTAAAGATATTTGGGAGCCTTATTTTAAAGATAAACATTTACTATTTCCTAGTAAAACATGGGTAATAAAGTGTAAAAAATAATTAATTTTAGAGTTTAACTCTCAAATACTTTTGCACTATCTCTTTTACTCACTATTTCTTTCCATTTTAATAGGCTTTTATGATTTTCACTTGGTATTACTTTTACCCAACTAGCAAAGTCTAAGAATACATATAAATTAATATCCGCCATAGAAAAATTATCACCAGCAACATATTGAGTCTTTGTTAATTTCTCATTTATATCATCTAAAAATCTATTACCTAACATTTTGCCTCTTTCTGCTAATTCAGGAATTTGTTTTGTAATTCTAATGTCAGCAACTGCTCTATCTTTAAATGACTCAGAAGAATTTCTTAGGCATTCACCAATAGGATTTATTCCTTCAATTTCTACCTTTCTATTCCACATTTCTACTAAACCTTTTTCTTCAGGTGTTTCACCAAAAATATATGGTTCTGGTTGTACTGCATCAAAATATCTACATATGGCCATACTTTCAGCTATTACAATTCCATTATCTAGCTCAAGAGCTGGAACGCCACTTTTAGGGTTTATGGATAAATAATTACTTTCTCTATTTTCTCCTGCGCGCACATTTATTTGAACATATTCAACATCAATTTTTTTCTCAGCTAAAAACATTTGTACTCTTCTTGGGTTTGGAGCTTTTTTAAATTCATATATTTTCATAGTATTTATCCATTTATGTTTGCTTTACTTAAAACGTTATATTTTTTTTACGTATAATATATTATTATTACAATTTTTTATAATCTTTAATAAGATTTTTTTAACCCTAAAGCATTCTCTGCTATGTAGCTAAGGATTAATTGTTGACTAACAGGTGCAAGATAAGGAATTAGCATTTCTCTGAATAGTCTTTCAACATGGTATTCTTTAGCGTAACCCATGCCGCCGTGAGTTGCTATAGCTTGCTTACAAATGTCCATACCATACTCTGCAGCAAGAAACTTAGCGGCATTTGCTTCTATTCCACAGGGTTGATTATTGTCATATAAATTAGCTGCTTTTAAAATTAAAAGTTTTACAGATTCTAACTTTGCCCAACCTTCTGCTAATGGATGCTGAATACTTTGATTTTCTCCAATAGTTCTCTCAAATACTATTCTTTCTTTTGCATACTTAGTAGCTCTATCTAAAGCATTCTTGGCTATACCATAAGCTTCAGCTGCAACTAATATTCTTTCTGGATTAATGCTGTGTAGTAGATAAGAAAAACCTTTTCCTTCTTCTCCAACTAAATCTTCAATTGGAACTTCCAAGTTATCAATAAATAACTCATTACTATCGACAGCAGCTCTTCCCATTTTATGAATTACTCTTGCTTCAATATGCTTTTTATTAAAATCAGTATAAAACAAACTTAAACCATGCGTTGGGTTTTTATTATTTCTGTCAGATGTTCTGGCTATAATCATAATTTTATTAGTTATTTGTGCTGTTGATGTCCATATTTTTCTACCGTTTATTATATAATGATCTTTATTTTTTATTGCTTTTGTTTTTAATCTGGTGGTATCTAAACCAGTATCAGGTTCTGTAACAGCAAAGCACATTTTAGTTTGACCATTTATAATTTTAGGTAGCCATTTTTTTTTCTGTTCTTGTGATGCAAATTTAACCAATGAGTTAGGCCCAAATATATTCATATGAACAGAAGATGCTGCTGTCATTGCTCCTTTTTCAGCTATAGTCATCATCATAAGTGCTGACTCTGTTACTCCTAAGTTGCTGCCTCCAAACTCTTCTGGCATAGCTATACCTAGCCATCCTCCATCTGCTAATGTATTTACAAATTCATGAGGAAAAGATGCGTTATTATCACATTCTAACCAATAATTATCATCAAAATTTTTAATAGAATTGCTTATTGCTAAAATTAAATCTTTTTGATCTTCTGTATAATTAAAATCCATATATTACCTATTTTAAATGTAAACTCATTTCCCAAAAGTTTATTTCTAAT
>CAWVYV010000150.1:0-3135 GCA_963934475.1 uncultured Alphaproteobacteria bacterium
TTATATATTAAAGATGCGTATTTTGGCATAATCTCATCTCTTAAAAGCATTGAAGGCCCATCTAAAATTAATTGCTCTATGCCTCTATGAGCTATATGCAGTATTGTTCCGCCAGGAGTTTCGTATACACCTCTAGATTTCATACCTACAAATCTATTTTCAACAATATCAACTCTACCTACACCATGCTTACCGGCTCTAATATTTAAATCCTCTAATAATTGCGCTGGACTTAATTTTTTTCCATTTACTGCTATTGGATTCCCTTCTTCAAATTCAATAACTACTTCTTCTGCCTCGTCCGGAGCCAATTCTGGAGATACTGTCCTTGTAAACATATCTTCATCAGCAGAGACCCATGGGTCTTCTAAAGCTTTTCCTTCATAAGAAATATGTAATAAATTAGCATCTGTAGAATATGGAGGCTCCCCTCTTTTATCTTTTGGTACAGTAATATTTCTTTTTTCTGCCCACTCAATTAATTTTGTTCTAGAGTCTAAGCTCCACTCTCTCCAAGGAGCTATAATATTAATATCTGGATTTAAACCAAGATAACCAAGCTCAAACCTTATTTGGTCATTTCCTTTACC
The DNA here is from genome assembly GCA_963934475.1 of uncultured Alphaproteobacteria bacterium. Classification (GTDB taxonomy): domain Bacteria; phylum Pseudomonadota; class Alphaproteobacteria; order TMED109; family TMED109; genus TMED109. Next base: position 591 of record CAWVYV010000150.1, read on the forward strand.
AGTTGCTCCATGAGAAACAGAATCTGCCGAAGTTTCTTTTGCTATTTCTATTTGCCTTTTAGCAATTAAAGGACGAGCTATAGCAGTCCCTAATAAATATGTACCTTCATAAATTGCGCTAGCTTTGAACATAGGAAAAACATAATCTTTAACAAACTCTTCTTTTAAATCTTCAATATAGATTTCTTTTATGCCCATAGCTTTAGCTAGAGCTCTCGCAGGTTCTATTTCTTCACCTTGCCCTATATCAGCTGTAAATGTAACTACTTCACAATCATATTCTTCTTGAAGCCATCTTAAAATAACAGATGTATCTAAACCTCCTGAATACGCTAAAACTACTTTTTTAACTTTTGACATGTATCTTCCTACTAATGTTAATTAATGATAATAGTATAATATTTCTAAGCAGCATTAATGTTTTTAACTTTTTCTCTTTTTATACGTTCACTATTGCTTTTTAATTGTCCGCATGCTGCTAAAATATCCTGACCTCTTGCATGCCTAACTGTTGCCGTAATACCTCCATTGTTACAAATTTCATCAGCAAAATTTTTAATAGTTTTTGCTGATGAACATTTATATATACTTCCAGGCCAAGGATTAAATGGTATTAAGTTTACTTTAGCATGTATTGGCTTTAATAGACTAACCAACTTTTTAGCCTCAGCTATAGAATCATTTATCCCATCCAGCATCACATATTCAAAGGTAATACGTCTCGCATTATTTACGCCTGGATATACCTCTAAAACTGATAATAATTCCTTAATTGGCCATTTTTTATTAATTGGAACTAGTTCGTTTCTTAATTTATCATTAACGGCATGTAAACTTATAGCTAAACTTACATCTAATTGTTTTTTAAGCTTTTCAATAATAGGCACTACACCTGATGTAGATAACGTAATTTTTCTTCGAGAATAACATAACCCTTCATTATCTAATAAAATTTTTATAGCTTTGGTAACTTCCTGATAGTTGTATAGAGGCTCACCCATGCCCATAAAAACTATATTTGTAATTCTTCTATTTTTAAGACCCCAATCTAGCAAACTATCTTTAGCGGACAATACTTGTCCTACAATTTCATCTGCTGTCAAATTTCTAACTAGTGCCATTGTACCCGTATGACAAAAAGAACAAGATAAAGTACACCCTACCTGAGAAGATATACATAAAGTTCCTCTATCTGCTTCAGGAATAAAAACAGTCTCTACTTCCCTTTTATCCTTAAGAGCGAAAAGCCATTTTTGTGTTCCATCCTCAGAGACTTGATGTGTGTTTGGAAGTAATCTATCAAAAGAAACCTCAGAGCTTAGCTTCTCTCTTAAATTCACTCCTATATCAGACATGTCCTTAAAAGACTTAACACCATTAACATATAGCCACCTCCATAATTGCTTGGCTCTATAATCTTTTTCTCCTAATTTAATAATATATTTTTTAAGATCATCCTTTGAAAGAGAATTTATAGCTATATTTTCAGACATTATTTACAAATTTTATTCATAGCTTTATATGCTGCAATAAACCCTTTTAATGAATATGTATCTATAGTATTTGTACCTCTTGAAGAAACACCTTTAACAACCATTTTTGTTCCTAGTTTCATAAATTTTATTAATAGGGCATCCTCTGTATCAGTGTCAGCCCAAGCAGTCTGGTTATTAGTAAGTAATAATTTAAATGTATGCTTTGAGTCTATATTTACAATTACTGGTATATTTTTTTTAAAAGTGTAACCAGCTTGAAAGCTTACAATTCCTATGCCTTCACTACCTTTATTTTGCGATATTTGTGCATAAACTTGTCCACGTTTAGTATACTTGCCTTCTTGCTTTGTGGGTGCAGAAATAATACTACATACCAAACCTTCTTCTGTATTCCAATACATTGCTTCCCATTCTCCATATGTCCCTAGAGTAGTAGAATCTTCTGCTATAGCGTATGATTGAAAGAAAAACAAAAACGCAAGAACTATTAAAGTGAAATACTTATACATATGTTTATTTCTTATAAATTATTATTTAGTATACTAATTTTAAAATATATAAATCAAACAGTAATATAAAGCTAAAAATACGAATTTAATAAAACTTCATATATTAAAGTGTAAAATAATCTATTTATATATTTAATTAAATAAATAAAACCTTATAAAGGTTATATCTGCTTTTAAAAGATTATAAAGTAATTTTAAGGATATTTATATGAAGAGAATGATTGTAAATAAATACGGCGGCCCAGAAAATTTAATTTTAGATCGTGTAGATTCACCATTAATAAATGATTCCTCTGTAAGAATTAAAGTAGAAAACATAGGTGTTAATTTTGCTGACACATTAGTAATTAAAGGCCGCTATCAAGAACGACCTCGCCCCCCATTCTCTCCTGGATTAGAATTGTCAGGAACGATTATTGAAACAGGTAAAAAAGTTTTAAATCATAAAATAGGTAACAGGGTAATTGGTATTGCAAAGTTTGGTGCATACTGTAATGAAATAGTTATGCCTGCAGAAAATGTATATAAAATACCAGATAG
>CAWVYV010000151.1:0-3123 GCA_963934475.1 uncultured Alphaproteobacteria bacterium
TTTAATAAACCCAAATTGCAAAATTTTTACCCATATAAATGAAGCAATTATTATTCCTAAGATGCCGAACTCAAGCCATATTTGAAGATAATTATTATGCGGGTGTAGAGGAACTCCTCCTTTGATATTTTGTGCTGAATTAGGTACATTTAAAGTAATATTTTGTCCTATTAATCTAGATGTTCCTGCTCCATGTCCTAAGAACGGTTTTTTTATAATCTGCTTACCTACATATTCCCAAACTAGTAAACGGTGAATTATAGAGCCTCCTAAAGGGGTTTCTTGCCATTGAAAGTGTTTTAAGCACTTATTTGTATTTGGAAGTTTGTACCATTTATTTGATTGGGGCAAGGAATGCTTATAATCTGATTCTGTGCATACTTTTATTATATTTACATCATATCTAATTTCACCTAATTTAGAAAAAATTTTTGTCGATACAATAGGCAAACACAATATATATAAAAGAGATAGTATTCCAAAAAATAAAAATGATTTAGGACCTAAAAAATAAATTATTATCGAGGAAATTAAAGTAGACATAAGGGCTAACTTAGCAGTTTCATTCGGGCCTAATAAAACTATTATAGAAACTAATAGTAATAAAAATAATGCTCTAAAATAGCTTTTTTTATAAAGATATAAAGATACAGTTATAGGCATAATCATTGTTATAACAATTAGACCTCTTCCAAAGCCAGCACTTTTGCTTGTTGGTAGATCGCCAGCTAATGAAGCTAAGCTTGATCTTATTCCTGTATTTAAAGTAATATCAGCGAAAATGCATAGAGAAGTTAATATTAAAGGGATTCCTATTATATTTTCTAGGTTTTTAATACTTTTAATTTTTCTAATATGTAGTGTTATATATATAGCAATTATTATGCCGGATATAGGGCCTATTACGTTAATAGTCCTTTCAGGGTTTATAGTCCAGAATAAGGAAGCTAATACTATTAAAATAGAGGATAAATAAAGAAATAAATTATTTAAATTAAGTTTTGTTGGGTTTATAATATAACTAATTATGATAGATAATGATAAAAAGCTAATCAATAGCCATTCTCCCAGCGGAGCAAAGTAGCCTATTGGAACTATGCATGCTAAGGTTATGTAATTAATATACTTATAGATTATATTTGTATTTGTATTTACCATTATTTGATTGATAGATTATTTTTATAATTGATTCTAGTAATTATTAGGTAAATTGTTTAATAAAACAAATAAGCACTATTTTAACAATTTGGAACAAGTATGATTAATTCTAATTCTATGTCACCAATTCAGGCATTTAAAAAAATTTGGAAAAATTATGGAAGAGTGCATTTAAATACTTTTATAATTGCTAATGTTTTAATGCTATTTATAGCTGGATCTACTGCTTTATACCCAATTGTAATAGACTATGCTTTTATCTCATTAGAGGAAGCGGATTGGAGAAAAATTAGTTTTATTCCGGTATTCATCATTATTTTAACGGTGATTAAAGGTGGGGCTTTATATAAACAAACAGTAGTAATAAATACATTAGTGCAATCAATAATTTTTAAAATACAATCTAATTTATTTCAATCATTATTGAATTTAGATTTAGATGTTTTAAATACAGAGAGGGTTGGTAGTCTACAATCTAGAGTGATGAATGATGTAAATTTGATGAAAGAGGCGATGATAAGAAGTTTTAATAATCTTCTTAGAGATTTATTTACTCTGATTGGTTTAGTAATTTCTATGTTCTGGTTAAATTGGGTTTTAGCTTTAGCAGTAATAGCTGTTTACCCTATAGCTGTTTACCCTATTATAAAAATTGGAAAGAAAAGTCGTGTTTTATCAAATGCTATGCAAGAACATATAGGGAAAACATCATCGTTCCTAAACGAAAGTTTTTTAGGAGCTAGATTGATAAAAAGTTATCAGCTAGAAAATATTCAAAACAAAAAAGCTATAAGCTATTTCAGCGATTTAAAATCTATAATAATCAAGGTGATATCTACTCGTGCAGGATTAGAGCCAGTTATGGAAATTATTGGAGGTATTGCAATATCACTAGTAATTTTATTGGCTGGTTGGCAAATTGTTGCAGGAACAAGTACAGTAGGAGAGTTTTCTGGTTTTATCAGTGCTTTATTAATTGCTGTAGGCCCTGCAAGAGCAATAGGAACTTTAAATTCTGTTATACAAGAAGGAACAGCTGCTGCTAATCGAGTGTTTGGAGGTATAGATTCTAAAGCTAAAGTCTACGATGATTTGAATGCAGAATCTTTAAAAGGTATAGATGGTAAGATTATTTTTAGAAATATTACTTATAAATATTTAGATAAAAATATTTTAGCTTTAAATAATATTAATCTGGAAATTAACCCTGGAGAGTCTCTTGCTATAGTAGGTCCAAGTGGTTCAGGAAAATCAACATTGATAAATTTAATACTTAGGTTTTTTGATCCAGATGAAGGGGAGGTTTTAATAGGCGATCAAAATATAAAGAAAGTAAAAATAGTCTCATTAAGAGAGAGTATAGCTATAGTATCTCAAGATACTTTACTTTTTCATGGCACAGTTTGTGAAAATATAACTTTTGGTAAACAAAATGCTACTAAAGAGGATATAATAAAGTCAGCTAAAGAAGCAGGGTCTCATGACTTTATACAAAAGTTACCAAATGGTTATGACACTATGATAGGAGAAAGTGGAGCAAACTTATCAGGTGGAGAGAGACAAAGAATAGCAATAGCGAGAGCTATATTAAGAAATCCTAAAATACTAATCTTAGATGAGCCAACTAGTTCTTTAGATTCTGAAGCAGAAAATAAAATTAAAGTAACTCTTAGCGCTATTTCTAAAAACAGAACTACTATTACTATTGCTCATCGTTTATCAACCGTCATTAATGCAGATCGAATAGTTGTTTTAGATCAGGGTAAAATTGTTTCATCAGGAACACATGAAGAGTTATTAGAAAAATCAGTTCTTTATAAAAAAATGGCTTTGCTTCAGAACTTAGAATAAGCTTTATTCTCTTCTTAAAATATATGTGCTTAAAATTTCACTAATTTTTTTTATTTTAAAAGATAGCTTTAATTTTTCTGGATCATAATCATTTTTAACCCAATTTAAAAAATC
>CAWVYV010000152.1:0-3103 GCA_963934475.1 uncultured Alphaproteobacteria bacterium
TTAAATAAGATAATGTAATGATAAGTTGTTTATAGGGATATGCAAAAGAAAACCCAGTAAGGACTATTTAAACTTAGATAATTCCGTTTTATATATATAAATGTAGGTATAATTACTCTTGTGTGTTTTTTACTATTTTTACTCATTACAAATATTATATATATTGCCTAAAACTGTCTAACACTGTCTAAGTCATTTTTAGACAATTTTTTAGTAATTTAATTTTCTGTAATCTTTAGTGAGTGGGGTTAATAATGGTAGCGAAGGTGGGATTTGAACCTACGACCTTCGGATTATGATTCCGCTGCTCTAACCAACTGAGCTACTTCGCCATTATTATATAATAATACCACTAAATTTTAAGATAGTAATAACAAAATACTTTTATAGTATGAATATATAAAAATAAAGAATTTATTTCATTTACTACTGATCTACTGGCTGAGTAATAATTTTAATTTTTCTCTTTTTTGATAAGACTCTTTCCCGATATGCTATATATAAAGTACTTAAAAATATTACGATACTTCCAATCCATGTGTTTAAAGAGGGTACTTCAAAGAAAAATAAATAGCCTATTCCTACTGCCCATATTAATTTAAGAAAATCAAAAGGCATAATAATACTTGTATCACCCTGCCTTAAAGCTTGAGCTAGAAGCATTTGAGCTCCAGTTCCGCAAACCCCGATAATCATTAAGTAAAAAAGGTCTTTAAGCGTCGGTAGTTGCCAGTAAAAATATGCCGCTATTGCGGATAAAGGGATCATTATAATAACCATATATGAAGTTATAGTTACACTACTCTCTGTTCTACCTAGAATTTTTATAATAATTAATGAAACAGACCAAACAGAAGCTGATAGCAATACTAATATATGACCATTGTTTATAGATGAATAAACTGGATCAATAACAATTAATGCACCAATAAAACCAAATATTATAGCAATACCTCTTTTAAAACCTACTATTTCTTTAAGAAATATAACTGCTAGAATACTTGCAAACAACGGTGCTGTAAAAGCTAATGAAGCCACATCTGCTAAAGGGGCAATACTTAGTGAATAAAAAAAAGAGAGCATTGCTATAACATTAAAAAATGAGCGAGCCATATGAAGCTTGATTCTATTTGTTTTGAGAGGTTTTAAACCATATTTTATGAACCATGGAGCTATTACTAATAAACCAAATAAATTTCTAAAAAATGCTATAACAAAAGGATGCATACTAGTTGACATAAACTTTATAGATGCGTGCATTATTGAAAATAATACTGTAGCCAGGATCATTAAGCCTATACCATTAAGTACTGTCTTTTCTTTAATATCTACCATCAATAAAATTCTGTAATATACAGAACTTTATTATAGGTTATAATGATAAACCACCAGAAATCCAACCTCCGCCTAAAATTCTATCTTCCCGATAAACAACGCAAGCTTGTCCGGGAGCAACACGGTAATTAGATTCATGTAAATTAACTAACAATTTATCTTTATCTAAGTATGAAATTGTTGCTTTTTGAGTTATTTGTTCTGAACTTAATTGTACATCAGCTATAATTTCGTCTGTTTTATTTAGAGGCTTATTATCTATCCAGGTAAGCTCTGAAATATTAAAATTTTTAATTTCCATATCCTTATCCGTTCCTACACATACAGTGTTATTAGTTGCATCAATCTTTGTAACATATAATGGAGTTCCATCTTCTGAAATTACTCCTAAACCTCTTCTTTGCCCTACTGTAAATGCATCAATACCATAATGCTGCCCCATAATTTTTCCATTTACATGGACTATATTTCCAGACTTTGTAACATCAGGTCGTAATTTTTGTACTATTTCTCTATACCCTTTTTTTGCAGTAGATTGCACAAAACATATATCTTGTGATTCAGGCTTATCTGATACAGACAAATTCATTTTTTTTGCATAGCTTCTAGTTTCCTCCTTTGAAAGCATGCCAAGAGGAAAGGATATATTCCTTAAGATTTTTTGAGGCGTTGCAAATAAAAAATAACTTTGGTCTTTTGTTAAATCTTTTGCCCTATATAGGCCAATATCTTCTTTTTCACCTTTGATGCAGGCATAATGACCTGTAACTAAAAATTCTGCTCCTAAATCTAATGATGTCTCTAATAGATCTTTAAATTTCATTTTTTGATTACATCTTATACACGGAATTGGAGTAACTCCTTTTGCATAACTATCTGCAAAATCTTGTATTACATTATCTAAGAAACGTTTTTCATAATCTAATGTATAATGCCTTATTCCTAATTTATCTGATACTCTCTTAGCATCATATATATCTTGCCCTGCACAGCAGGTTTTAGAGCCAGCTGAAGTAGTTCTTCCACTATCATATAGCTGCATTGTAAGACCTATAACTTCGTACCCTTTTTCAACCATCATTGCAGCTGCTACGGAACTATCAACTCCCCCAGACATTGCTACAGCAACTATTTTTTTATTTTTTTTAGGCATTATTTTCTTCAGCTTCTTTATTTTCAGCATCTTGCTTAGCTATCAAGTGCTTTTCTCTAAGAGAGATATACTTATTTATTAGATTTTCGCCATACTCCATGGCCCATTCTGGTAAAAAATGTCCTGCATTATCAACACCAGGTAAATTATGAATGCCTTTTATTGAATTAAAAAAACTTTTTACAGCTTCTTGTGGAAATAATGGGTCTCTCATACCAGACATTGATAATGCGAGACCATCATATTCATTTGAGAACCAATCTTGAGCTTTTTTAGAGACTTCTATACCTTCTTGCCCTTGATGATTTGGAAAAATTTCAGGCATCACCCTTAGTGCAACTTTACTTTCATAACTATCAAAAGGAGCATGATAATTATTACATTCTTTTAAATTTAAAATTCTATTAGTTCTAGCCATAACTGCTCTAACATTTAAATCAGGGTTATTTTTTATATACTTTTTCCAGTCCGCATAACTATCAGATATTAAATTTGTTCCTGTAGCCAATGTTGTATTATGTATAATTATACCGTCAAAACGTTCCGGCATATCCATGGGGATGGTTAAACCTAAAAAACCTCCCCATTCATGGACAACTAAAACTATATTTTTCA
>CAWVYV010000153.1:0-3087 GCA_963934475.1 uncultured Alphaproteobacteria bacterium
CGATAACAACAAATACAATTGGACCAAGTGATAAAGCCATTGAAGGCTCTGTCCCTAGAGTGTTTCCTGCAAGGACTCCTGCAAGGCCTGCTAAAGCACACCCTAATCCAAAAACTAGCATAAAAACTCTTGGAACATTATGTCCTAATGAAGAAACTATTTCTGGGTGCGTTAATGCTGCTTGAATTATAAGGCCCACTCTAGTTTTTGTTAAAACGCTAAATAGTGCTAAAAATATTGCAATTGATACTAATAATGTAAATATAGCATATGCTTGGTAACCCATACCGCTCATAGAAAATAACGTAAAGTCCATAAATTCAGGAACATGATACCCAACAGGCACTTTACCCCATATCATTTGAACTAACTCTTCTATTATATAAAAAAGTCCAAAAGTAAATAAAAGCTCAGCGACATGACCAAATTTATGAACTCTTCTTAATGCATATTTTTCAACCATTGCTCCACAGAAAGCAATAATTAAAGGAGCAATAAATAATGCTGGTATAAAACCAATATATTTACTTATTTGATAAGCAAAATAGGCGCCTAGCATAAAAAATGAAGCGTGTGCAAAGTTTAACACACCCATCATTCCAAAAATTAATGTTAAGCCACTAGAAAGCATAAATAGTAGCATCCCGTACATTAAACCATTAAACAAAGTAAAGAAAATCACATCCACAATTTTATCCTAATAAAATATAAAGTTATACTAGATTTTTGGTCTTTTCATTTTACAGGTAGTAGGTAAAGTTAAGTCTTCTTTACTAACCCATCCATCTGTTACATACGCCATACCAAAATCTTCATTATTATAAATAAATGTTTTTTCAACATCTGTAGAAACATGACTTAGAACCATGTCAAAATGAATTTGATGATCTATAGCTCTCATATATATCTCTCCATGAGCTCCTCTTCCAGTCATACCTTCTAATGCAAAACCTACAGCGGTAGGATCAGTAGATTCAGCTTTTTCTACAGCTTTAACAAACATTTCTAGCATAAACCTTTGTCTATCTACGTAGGGGCTTTTATTAGAGAATTTAAAATACTCACCATCAATTTCTTTCAACCATTCTGGGTGACTAGCGTCATTTTCATGACTTTCTGTAACTTGAACAACTTTATTGAAAGTTGATACTTTCTTTCCCATTGAGTTAATGGTCGCTGGAATTCCTGCATAGATAGTGTAAAACTGAACTTTTAATTCAGAGTTTGCAGAAGCTTTTATAAGTCTTGCCGCATCTGGCCCCCAATTACCTGTTAAGACAGTATCTGCTCCACTAGATGTTATCTTTGCAACATATGGGTTAAAATCTAAAATTTTACCAAATGGAACAATTAATTCATCTCCAACTACCTCTATATTAGGAGCTCTTTCTGCAAGAAATTTTCTTGCAGCTTTTTGAAAGGATTGACCATAAGCATAATTTTGGTTTAGTAAATAAACTTTTTTAATACTAGGGTCTTTAGCCATTTGAGCTACTAAAGCAGCAACCTTCATATCTACATTGGCATCAAATCTAAAATGGTAAAAATTGCAAAGTTCATTAGTAAAAGAAGTTGTTACTGCAGAATGATTTAGAAACATGACTTCTTTACCTGGGTTTCTTTTATTATGCTTTTGTAATGTTTTAATAATGTTTAATGCATGATTTGATCCAACGCCTTGAGTCACATATCTAATATCTTCATCAATGACTTTTCTTAATTGTTGAATTGTTTTTTCAGCAACCATAGCATTATCATAAGGAACTATTTCAATATGTCTCCCACCAAGTACTCCACCTGCTTCATTAATTCTTTCAGCATGAAACTCTAAACCTTCGATAAAGTCTAACCCTACTGAAGCTAATGGCCCAGACATTGGCTCTATAATAGCAATTTTAATTGTATCTTTTGCTTTAGTAATAGATGCATAAGATATTAAAGTTATAGATAGTAGTAATATTTTTATAAAATTAGTTAACATTTTGAATTTCCTCACCCATAATTGAAAATAAACATAGAGGAACATACTACATTGGCTATGCCAAATTTCAATATTTTTTATTAATTTTAAGGATATATATATATGTTAATCAATAATTTATTTTCAGTTAAGGATAAAGTTGTTCTTGTGACGGGTGGCTCAAGAGGCATAGGAGAAATGCTTGCTCACGGATATTGTGCAAATGGAGCAAAGGTTTATATATCGGCTAGATCAAAAGATGTGGTAATTGAAACTGCAAAACGTATATCGGACAGGTATGATTCTGAATGTATTGGAATTGAATGTGATATTTCTTCAATAGAGGGTGTAAATAAGCTATGTAATGAAATGAAGAAGAATGAAGATCATTTAGATATTTTAGTAAATAATGCAGGGGCAGCCTGGGCTGCTCCAATTGAGAATTTTCCTGAGATAGGCTGGGATAAAGTAATGGATATTTGCGTTAAATCAATGTTTTTTCTAACACAAGGTTTATTGCCAATGCTTGAAAAAACAGCATCTAGAGAGGATCCATCTAGAGTTATTAATATTGGTTCTATAGATGGAATTAATAATCCTGAATTTAAAAATTTTTCCTATAGCGCTGCTAAATCAGCAGTTCATCACATGACAAGGGTATTAGCAGCAGAATTAGTAAAAAAACATATTAATGTAAATGCAATAGCTCCTGGTCCTTTTCCAAGTAAGATGTTGGGTTCAGCTGTAGAATTTAATTATTCAGAATTAGAAAAAAGAAATCCAAGAGGTAGAATAGGGACAGCTGAAGATATAGCAGGGTTAGCAATATTTTTATCTTCAAGGGCTGGTGCTTATACAATTGGCGAAGTTATTACATGTGATGGAGGTTTAGTAGCATCGGCAGGACATGATTTAAGTTAATTTTTTTTCTATATTTTTCAGGTATTTTTGCGCGTCAATTTTAAAATTAGGATGCTTTCTTAATTTTTTGAAGTGATTTATTGATAAATTAAAAGGTTTTGATCCTATTTCATTAATTATTGAGTTAATCCCTTTTATCGGTTTATTTAAGGGAATAATTTCTCTATAAAATAATGAAAACTCACAAAAAAAGCATATGTCTGCTA
>CAWVYV010000154.1:0-3086 GCA_963934475.1 uncultured Alphaproteobacteria bacterium
ACACATATTTTAGCTTTTGAAGGTTCTAGTCATGTTGAATGGTTTCAGGGAAATTATGAATCATATGAAGAGGACAGAAAAAGAAGGCTTGGAGAATCTTCGGCTACACCTCATAGAATTAAATACAAACCAATCACAAGATAAATCATTTATTTTCAGCATTCTTTGTTTCTAAATCAATTATTAAAGCATGTAAGCCCCCTTTTTTAATTGAAGCCCCAAAGTCGGCTCTTTTAGTGGCCAATAAGCTTACTCCTTCTATTGCTATATCTATGATTTTTATTCCTTCACCTCTATCTCTAAGTCTCCAATCTATCCTCAAAGGAGGTGCAGTTTCATGCTCTATATGAGTAGATACGATAGTATCTTTTTTTCCTTTTTTAAAAGCTTTATCAATTATAAATAATTGATTTGAATAGACCCCTAATTGTGAGGCATAAACTTTTACAATATGTTTATCAAAAGCTATGCCAAATCTATCAAGTTCAGTTTTCGCAGCGCCTTTCGAAGCTCTTCCTAGTACAGCTCTATGAATAAGTTTTTTATCAAAATTATTATTTAACATTTTTTCAAATAATAATTCTCTGGTCTGCAAATCTTCTATAGGTGTTTTAAGAATATTTATAGCTTGTTGGCCGACTTCTTCTATATATTTAATGGCTGCATTTTCATCAATTGCATAACTGTATTTTGAAATGCAAAATAAAACACATAAACAAACAAAAATATTTTTTATTATTTTAAGCATATTATCCTGTCATTTTTAATTAGTCTAAAAGCATTACATCGATGTCTATATCATAAATAGAAGTATCTTTAGATTCTTCATTCGCTATTTGCCTTGCGCGTCTTTGTAAATACATCGTTCGCATTATAGCATATGGGTCTAAAGAATTCTCTCTTGTACCCTCTATAACACCATCTAATTGAACTCTTGTATCTAAGGCCTTAGTAACTTTTGTTGCTAATAAAAGATCTCCATAATCTTCTCTAATGAGGTAGAGTCCTACTGGGTCAATTACCCAATCTCCTACTTTTCCAGCCAGATCTCTTGTAGAGGTAGGCCCTAGAAAAGGAAGTATTAAATACGGTCCTGGTTCTATTCCCCATGCACCAAGTGTTTGACCAACATCTTCATCTACCGGTTCAAGACCTATATAATTAGCAACATCAAATAAACCTAATACACCTACAGTACTATTGACTGCAAATCTTCCTACTGCGCTCAACCCTCTAGTAAAATCACCTTGTAATGTTGCGTTTATAGCGCTTAAAGGAGTTTTTAAATTAAGAAGAAAATTTCTTATACTATCTCTAACTGGGTTAGGAACAACATATCTATAAGCATGAGCTATAGGTCCGATTATATATTCATCTGCTCCATCATTAAAAGCATAAATTTCTCTGTTTATAGATTCAAAAGGATCATTTTCCTGCTTGCCTGTAGTATCCGGGCTAGAAGCACAGCCATTTAAAAAAAAATAAGCTATTATAAATAAAATTCTAATATTTATTATTTTTTTATACATTTTTTTCCAATATAAATTTATTGTAATATACAATATAAAGCTTATTAATTCTTGTTCAAGTTGCTTTAAATTAAGATATTTTTGTTAAGGTGTTGCTTTTTTGCCATACCCTCCACCTCCAGGAGTTTTTATTATAATAATATCCCCAGGTTTTATATCTATAGTTTCGCTTGAACTTAATTTCTTAATACTTTTACCTTTTCTTTTTATTAAGTTTATACCTTTCAAAGCATTTTTTCCATTTATAATCCCATATGGTGCTACTTTTCTTCTATTAGACAAGATTACGGCAGTCATATTTTTATAAAATTCAATTTCTCTAATAACCCCATTTCCTCCATTAAATAAGCCTTTGCCACCACTATTTTTTCTAATAGAAAAATTATTAACTTTAACTGGATAACGCAATTCTAATATTTCAGGGTCTGTCATTCTTGTATTAGTCATATGGCATTGAACTGCACTAGTTCCATTATGATTTTTACTTGCCCCTTCACCACCACATATGGTTTCATAATAACCGTAATTTTTATTTCCAAAAGTAAAATTACTCATAGTGCCATAACAAGAAGCTTGGACTTTTAATGCTCCATTAATTGTATCTACTATAGTTTGACTTGTTTCAACATTTCCTGCAACAACAGCTGCAGGGTATTTAGGGTTTAGTATAGAATTATTAGGTATCACAATTTTAATTGGTTTTAAACAACCATCATTTAAAGGTATTTTTTTCTCTAATAATGTCCTTAATACATAAAGTATAACTGATTTAGTTACGGCTATAGGAGCATTAAAATTATCAGTTGTTTGTTTTGAAGATCCTGTAAAGTCAAAGCTTGCAGTATTGGATTTTTTATTAATTATAATATTAAGTTTAATTTTTGAACCATTATCCATTAAGGATTCATATTTACCATTTTTCAATTTACTCAATGCAATTTTTATAGCTTCTTCAGCATTATTAGAAATATGTTTCATGTAGGCATTTATAGTATTAAGGCTATATTTTTTAACCATTCTATTTATACTATTTTTTCCAGAATTAGATGCTGCTAATTGCGCGGAAAGATCAGCAAAATTAGAATTAGTATCTCTTGCAGGGTATTTAGACGTATTAAACACTTTAAGGATCATTTTATAGTTAAGCTTTCCTTTATTAACAATTTTTTCTCCATTAAAAATTGCTCCTTCTTCATTAATATTTTTAGACATAGCAGGCATGGAGCCAGGAGTACTTCCTCCTATATCTGAATGGTGAGCTCTGCTAGCAACAAAAAAATCAGGATGTTTTCTATTTAATATAAAAATAGGAGTTATAACTGTAATATCAGGTAAATGAGTACCTCCAGTATAAGGGTTGTTATGTATAAAACTATCTCCACTATTCATATTTTTTTTATTTTTTTTTATTACAAATTTTATACTTTCTCCCATAGAACCTAAGTGAATAGGAATATGAGGAGCATTAGCAATTAAGTTGCCTTTTCTATCAAATAAAGCACAAGAAAAATCTAACCTTTCTTTTATATTAATAGAATAGGCAGTATTTTTTAAAAC
>CAWVYV010000155.1:0-3064 GCA_963934475.1 uncultured Alphaproteobacteria bacterium
ACTATTCTTTTTTGCTGTAATAGATATTAATTTTATTTTATTTTTTTTTGCAAAGTCTATTATTGGAAACATTTCTTTTGTTTCACCTGATTTAGATAAAGCTAATAAAATATCGTTGCGTTTAATTGCTCCAAGGTCTCCATGATTTGCTTCAGCACAATTAATATATTGAGATGGTGAGCCTGTTGAAGAAAGAGTTGCAGTTAATTTTAAGCCTATATAACCACTTTTCCCTATCCCAGTTATAATGATTCTACCTTTATTGCTGTATAATAAATTTACTGCTTTAATAATAGTTGTATCTACTGATTTTTCTAATTGGGTTAAGGCAAGTTTTTGTTTTCTAATATTACTTTTTAGCAACTCTGTTTCTTTTGACTGCAACAATTGTAAACTCCTGATCAAGTATATATTATTTAATGAGAAAAAATATCAGGTTCATGCCATCCATTTAAGTCTAAATAAGCTCTCGTACCTATAAATGCAAAAAGCGTTTCTGCTAATTCTTGTCTATTTTCTCTTTCTAAAATAATATCTAATGTAGATTTAATTTTATGAAGATATAATACATCTGATGCTGCATATTTTAATTGTTCATGGCTCAGGTTTTCATTGCCCCAGTCTGAGCTTTGTTTTTGTTTTGATATATCAATGTTGACTAACTCCTTACATAATTCTTTTAGGCCATGCCTATCTGTATATGTTCTAACTAATTTTGAAGCAATTTTAGTACAATAAATATTTTTACAAAATATTCCCATATGTTTTTGAATTGCCGCAAGATCAAAACGTGCAAAATGAAATATTTTTTTTATTTCATCATTCATTAAAACTTTTGATAAGTTAGGGTAGTGAGTATCTTTTTTGATTTGTACAAGGTGTGCAAAACCATCACCATCAGATATTTGAACTAAACATAGTCTATCTCTCCTAAAATCTAGCCCCATAGTTTCAGTATCAATTGCTATACAGTTAGAAAATTTTAACTCATCAGGCAAATCGTTTTTATAAAAGGCATAATTAGTCTCTTGCATCTGAACTCCAATTTCTTGTAAATTTTATAGTATTTTTTTAGATTTACCTAATCAATTAAGAAATCATTCATTTTATGACAATATATCTATAATAATGTTTAAAATTTCTATTTTTACTTGTCCATCTATCACTTTTATGTATATAAAATCAATATATTTAGAAAGGGTTTTTTTTGAATATTTTTAACAATCCCAATTCAACAATAGTTATTTTTGGAGCTTCAGGGTTCTTAGGTAGGTATATAGTTTCTATTCTTTCAAAAGATAATTGCCTAATAAAGGTCTTTGTAAGAAAACCAGATGAAGCAAAACACTTAACATTAATGGGAAAATTAGGACAAGTTGAAGTTCATCAAGGTAATATAACTGATAAACATAGTGTCAAAAAAGTTGTTTATGGAGCAAATAAAGTTATTAATCTAGTGGGTATTCTTGAAGAAAAAAGTCAGCAAAAATTTAATAGTATACATATAGATGGTGCATCTAATATAGCTGAAGCTTGTTTAAGGCATAAAATTGATATTTTAATTCATATTTCTGCTTTAGGTTTATATGATGGGAAGCACTCCAAATATGCAAATAGTAAATTAGTAGCAGAAGAAAAAATAAAAAAAATATTTAAAAAAACAATTATCTTAAGGCCTAGTGTAATATTTGGCCCGGAAGATGATTTTACTAATAAGTTTGCTAAAATGGCATCAATATCTCCTTTTATTCCATTAATAAATAATGGGTTAACAAGATTTCAGCCAGTATATGTTAAGGATATTGCTAAGGCAGTTTATGTTGTAATTAATAATAATAAATATTTAGGTCATACATATAGTTTAGGAGGACCAGAGGTTATTAGTTTTAAAGAAATTATAGATTTAATTTTATTAAAAATTAATAAAAAAAGAATTTACATACGTCTATCTTTTCCTATGATCAAGTTAATAGCAATTTTATTCTCTGTTTTCCCTAGTGCGCCTATAACCTTAGATCAAGTCAGGCTTTTAGAAAAAGATAATATAGTTCCAGAAAAAGAAAAAGGATTTAAAGAATTAGGTATTAAGCCTGAATCTATATTTTCGTCAGCAGAAGAACATTTAAGTAGGTATATCTCTAGGTATTAATAATCATTAATATCATAAACCCTAAAAGTATCCGGTATAATATAAATGGTGTAAAACTTTTAGTTTTAAGCCATTTCATCAAAAGAATAATAGATAAATAAGCAAAAATAAAAGACATAATACAAGTTATTAAAATATATAGATACTTAGCACTGTTTAATTCATTATTTATTAGCCATACTAACTCTAAAATAACCGCACCTATAATAGTTGGTAAACTAGTATAAAGACCTAATTTTGTGGCTTCAATTCTATGGATATTAAGTATTCTTGCAGCGGTTATTATTGTTCCAGATCTTGATGCGCCAGGTATAAGTGCGAATACTTGTAATATTCCAATAAAAAAACATTCTAAAAATGAAAGAGAATAAATCTTCTTTTCTTTAGTTTTAAATTTATCTGATATAAAAAGTAATGTAGCTCCTATAATACTAGACCAAGCAAGCACATTTAAAGTTAATAATTTATCATCTAAATTTTTAAAAATAAATAGTCCTACTAAAATTATAGGAATAGTTATTATTGTTACATTTTTTACAAGTTTAATATTATTATTTTGGAAGTAATTATTTTTATTCAAAAGTGATTGAATAATATTAATAAGGTCATATTTTAAATATAGAATTACTGCGAACAATGAGCCTAAATGCGCAGCGATTGCCATTGTTCTTCCAGGGATAGGCCAGTTTAAAATTTTTTCTAATATAAATAAATGTGCAGAAGAAGATATTGGTAAAAATTCTGTTATGCCCTGTACTAAAGAATATAAACTGATCTCCCAAAATTCCATTATTTTACCCTATAAATTATTTTAATTTTGTTTTAAACACTTAATATTAAATACTCTATACTTATTGTATAAACTTAGTAATGGAATTTTATTTAAATGAATACACTTTATCATTTACCTTTCTC
>CAWVYV010000156.1:0-2941 GCA_963934475.1 uncultured Alphaproteobacteria bacterium
TATTAGGAACTCTTGCATTTATAATATTAAGAAGTGTAAGAAAAAGAGCAATGGAGGTTTAAAATGAAAAATAATATTTTAAATATTAAGAATAGTGTTCATTCTAATAGAAGATGGGCATTAATAGCGGCATACAGTAGCTTAATTATTTTTGTAATATTTTTCTTATTCCCTCCATATTATATGCTTATAACCTCCTTAAAGACCAATAGAGAAATAGCGGAAATGGCATCTAACCCTTGGATAATAGAACAAGGAATTACATTAAAACATTATATATATTTATTTACTGAGACCCCATTCCTTACTTTTTTTAAAAACACAATTATTGTTACCGTATGTGTAGTAATTATAACTATGGTTATTAGTGTATTGGCAGCCTATTCTTTATCTAGATTAAAGTTTTGGGGTTCAGGTGTTTTAGCGACGGGAATATTCCTGACCTATTTAGTTCCAGAAACATTATTGTTTATACCTCTTTTTAAAATTGTTGGATGGTTAGGGCTCTTAAATAGTTATTGGGTCTTAGTATTAGTATATCCTACTTTAAGTGTACCTTTTTGTACCTGGCTTATGATTGGTTACTTTTCTTCTATACCAAAAGAGATTGATGAAGCGGCTCTCATTGATGGGGCAAATCATATGCAAATGTTATGGAAAGTATTTATTCCTGTAGCAATGCCAGGATTAATTGCAGCAACCATTTTTGCTTTTACTGTTTCTTGGGCCGGTTTTTTATATCCATTAGCATTTATATATAGTGAAAGTGAAATGGTATTAACAGTGGGTACTGTAACTACTTTAATTAAAGGGGATGTTTTTAATTGGGGCTCACTAATGTCCGGAGCATTACTAGCTGCTGCTCCTCCCGTTATAATATATGCTTTCTTAATGGATTATTATATCGCTGGTCTAACTTCAGGTGCAACTAAAGGATAATATTATGGCGGAAGTATTAATAAAAAATTTACATAAAGTTTTTGACAGGACAGAAGTGGTTAGTGGAATTGACTTATCAATTAAAGATAAAGAATTTGTAATACTAGTTGGCCCATCGGGCTGTGGGAAAAGTACAGTATTAAGAATGATTGCGGGATTAGAAGATATTACGAAAGGAGAAATTTTTATAGAAAATAACAAAGTAAATGATATTCCTCCTAAAGATAGAGATATAGCAATGGTATTTCAAAGTTATGCTTTATATCCACATATGACAGTTTTTGAAAACATGTCTTTTGGTTTAAGGTTAAGAAAATTTAGTAAAGAAGATATTAAAGTCAGAGTAGATGAAGCCGCTCAAGTTTTAGGTATATCTGAATTACTAGATAGGCGGCCTAAACAGTTATCGGGAGGACAAAGACAAAGAGTTGCTATGGGAAGAGCTATCGTAAGAAACCCTAAAGTATTTTTATTTGATGAGCCCCTTAGTAATTTAGATGCAAAAATGCGTGGACAAATGAGAATTGAAATTAAAAGAGTTCATCAGCATTTAAATACTACAACAGTATATGTAACACATGATCAAGTGGAAGCTATGACTTTAGCGGACAGAGTTGTTGTAATGAAAAATGGTAAAATTGAGCAGATAGGAACACCAGATGAGATCTATAATAATCCAACTACAGGTTTTGTAGCTGGTTTTATAGGAGCGCCTGCGATGAATTTTATTTCATGTAAATTAGAAAAAGGTTCAGAAGGACTTTATATAAATATTACTAAAGGTACTGTTTTATCTATACCAGAAGAAAAAAATATATCACTTTCTAACTATATTAATAAAGATATTATTTTAGGAATTAGACCTGAACATATTTCTGAAAATAAGCAAGAGCATTCTCTAAAAGTTGAAGCAAAACTTAATATAGTCGAACCTTTAGGCATGGAAACTATGGTTTATTTTTCTATAAATAATTCTCAAGTATGCGGTAAAGTTTTACCTGATCATACTATACAAAATGGCAAGGTAATAAATTTGTATTTTAATAGTTTAAAATTTTATTTTATAGATCCGGAAACTGATTTAGTTTTAAATTAATCTATTTTGATGGATAATGATGTGACGCATACCTTAGAACTAATATGCTTGCAGATAATAATAATATGCCGCCACAAACTATAATAATATTTACATATGCAA
Organism: uncultured Alphaproteobacteria bacterium; assembly: GCA_963934475.1. Taxonomy (GTDB): domain Bacteria; phylum Pseudomonadota; class Alphaproteobacteria; order TMED109; family TMED109; genus TMED109. The sequence goes on from CAWVYV010000156.1 coordinate 2,138, forward strand.
TATTGTGCCAGTCAAAGACTAGTTCTAATAATAAACGAGTCAAAGCTGTTATAGCGACATATATCAAAAATCTTACTGGCATATGATTAGTTTGAAAATATATTCCTACTACTGCACCTAACTCTAAGTATATAAATAATAATAATATATCTTCAATAGAGGCAGATCCTTTACCCATCATACCTAAAAATTCTACAGAGGCAGCCCATACTATAGCCGCACCAATTAAAAATAATGCAAAATAATGAAATGTTTTAACAAGTAATGAACCAAAATTACTAGCTATTATTTCAATAAAGTTTATCACTGGCTGTAAAAAATTAGCTTTTTTATTTTCCATTATTTATCTCCAAAAAATGCCATTTACTTTGTATAAAAGGTAGCAGAAATAAATTATTTAGTACTTTTTTTTCTATCTTTAGCATCTAAAAACCTTTTTCTTAGTCTTAAGCTTAATGGAGTAACCTCTAGTAGTTCATCTTCATTAATATAAGCCATCATTTCTTCTAAAGACATTATTCTTGGTGGAACTAATACAACAGCCTCATCAGTTCCAGATGCTCTCATATTTGTTAGTTGTTTGCCTTTTAGAACATTAATATCTAAGTCATTATCACGAGAGTGCTCTCCCACAATCATACCTTTATAAACTGTTGTATTATGACTAACAAACATTGTTCCGCGTTCTTGAAGTTTCCATATAGCAAATGCTACAGCTTTACCAGTATCTGTAGAAATAAGGGCGCCATATCTTCTTCCAGTAATATCTCCTTTATAAAGAGCATAAGAATGAAATAATCTATT
>CAWVYV010000157.1:0-2901 GCA_963934475.1 uncultured Alphaproteobacteria bacterium
AGCATTCTGTAGAAGATTTAAATTCATATTCAAATTGAAATTGATTTAAAAAAGATTTTAATTTTTCATTATTATGTTCTGCAAAGCTGCTATATTTTTCAAAAGGGTCAGGAACACTTGTTAAAGGCTTATTTATATGAAGTGCTAACATTTCTTGGTTGGGCACATTATCAGGAACTTTTCTAAGTCCATCCATATCATCTGAGAATGCTATCAATTTTGTTGGGATATCAGATATTACGCTGAAAGCATTCTTTACTAATATTGTTCTGGCTACTTCTCCAAAGGTCCCTATGTGAGGCAATCCAGAAGGACCATAACCAGTTTCAAATAAAACATAGCCTTTTTTTGGTATTTTACCATTTAAACTTTTTAAGAGCCTTACAGCTTCTTGAAAGGGCCATGCATTTGACTTTTCTGCAATAGATTTAAGGTTTTCATCCATTTTATATAATCTTTTCTATATATTTTAATATATAGTATATCTTTAAATTATTTTACTTAAAATAAAAAGGCCTTATATTTTTTATAAGGAAAAAAAATGGATTATATAACAAATAATGAATCTATATTAAGGCTAAGTGCTTTTTTATTTTTTTTATTTTTAATATTTATTATGGAATTATTTTTTCCTATTTATATTAGAAGTTTTAAAACTTATAAAAGGTGGTTTATAAATTTCATTTTTGTATTTATAAACACACTAATATTAAGGTTTTTTTTTCCTGTTTTAGCTGCTAGTTTTGCTGTTATCTGTAATGAGTATAATATAGGATTTTTTAACTATTTTAATGTTCCAATATGGGCCTCTATGATTTTAGCATTCCTATTATTAGACCTGGGGATATGGGTCCAGCATGTATTGTTTCACAGGGTCAGTTTTTTTTGGAGGTTTCATAAGATCCATCATAGTGATGAAGAGATGGACTTTAGTACAGGAATCAGGTTTCATCCGTTAGAAATAATTATTTCAATGATATATAAATTAATGCTAATAATAGTTATTGGCCCATCAGTAGCCCTAGTAATTATATTTGAAATCATATTAAATGCATCTTCTATATTTAATCATGGCAATATTAAAATTTCAAAAAATATTGATAGCACTTTACGTAAATTAATAGTTACCCCTAATATGCATAGAATTCATCACTCTGAAGAAGAAAAAGAAACGAATTCTAATTATGGTTTTAATTTATCTATTTGGGATAAGTTATTTGGAACTTATAATATGCGAGCTATAAAAAAAGATAATATAATCATTGGGTTAAAGGAACTAAATAATAAAAAGAAGAGTTTATTATTTTTATTATTTAGCCCATTTAAATTAAGAAAAAATTAATTATTTTTTTATAGTTTCTTTTGAAACTAATGGCATTTGAGCAAGAGTCCATACAATTGTCAAAGGCATTATTCCCCATAGTTTAAAACTTATCCATATTTCTGTAGAGTAATTTCTCCAAACTATTTCATTTAGTATGGCTAAAAATATAAAGAAAAATGACCAACGAATATTTAAAACTCTCCAACCTCTCTCAGTTAAATTAAAGGCTTTATTAAATATAATTTTTAAAACATTTTTTTGAAAAAAAGTTCTAGAAATAATTAAGCCTGCAGCAAATACTAGGTTTACAATTGTAGGTTTAATTTTAATAAAAGTAGGATCTTGAAATATAAGTGTCAAGGAGCCAAAAAACACTACAAATACCCCTATTATGATTGGCATAATAGGTAATTTCCCCTCTATTTTCCAAGAAATAGGAATGGCTATAGCTGTTGCAACCATAAAGGCAGCAGTTGCAGGAAATATTCCAAATTTAGAATTTCCAATAAAAAATACTGCTAATGGACCAACTTCCGTAATTAATTTTATTAGAGGCTTCATTTTGACTCCTTGTTTTCATTTATTTTTAAACCTAGCATGGCCCTTACATAAGGCTCAGCTTCAAAAGTATTTAAATCTTCTTGTTTTTCTCCCACTCCTATAGCATGGATAGGAATTTTATGAGTATTGCCAATAGAAATAATTATTCCCCCTTTAGAGCTAGTATCTAATTTAGTTATAATAATTCCATTAATATCGATAGCGTCTCTAAAAGCAGTTATTTGATTTTGCACATTTTGTCCTGCTGTTGCGTCTACTATCAAAATTCTATGATGAGGAGCTTTTTCATCTTTTTTATTTATAACCCTATGAATTTTTTTCAATTGTTCCATCAGATTAGTTTGTGTTTGCAGTCTTCCTGCTGTGTCTATTAATAAAATATCAGTTTTACTTTCTACAGCTCTGTCATAAGCTTTATATGCAACTCCAGCAGGATCACCTCCTTCTGGGCCAGAAACTAGTTCAGCGCCAACTCTTTTTGCCCAAATTTCTAACTGTTGAACTGCTGCAGCTCTAAATGTATCAGCAGCAGCTATAATAACTTTTTTACCTTTTTTGATTTCTTGAGAGGCTATTTTTGCAATAGTAGTAGTTTTCCCAGCGCCATTCACGCCGGAAAATAAAATAACTTGGGGTGTATCTGATTTTTTAAATTCTAAAGGCTGAGATAATGATAGAATATTTTTAGTAATAATTTCTGCCATTCTTTCTTTAACTATAATATCATTAATTTTATCAAATTTTTCTTTTTTTAGAGATAAAACCAATTCATTTGCTGCCTTAGCCCCGACATCTGCTAAAATTAGATGTTCTTCAATTTGATCTAAGGCTTCGTCATCTAAGCGACCAGATTTTAAGGCCTTAGTAATGCCTTCACTTATTTTTGAAGAAGTTTTGGATAGTCCTATCCCTAATCTAGAAAACCAACTTTTGAATACATAATTTTCCGCCTCTTCCTTAGCTTCTGTTTCACTTGTCTTATCTTCTTCTTGTTCTTTAGCAGCAAGTTCTGCAGC
>CAWVYV010000158.1:0-2887 GCA_963934475.1 uncultured Alphaproteobacteria bacterium
TCTTCAGGATTGTCAAACCATTCTCTGCTTCTTAATTTATAATTTGATTTTTTAGAACTCATTAATTAACCTCCCAATAGTAATTAGATAAATCATTAGTTATATTATCAGAATAATTACAAGCTGTTAATATTAATATTTTTTTAAATAGTTAAGCAAGGTCATTTAAAAGTTAAAATATGGATGAATCAAAAATACCTATCTTAGTAGGATGCGGGCAAATAACTCAAAGAGAAGAAGATCCTAATATTGCTTTATCACCTATGGATTTAACTTCTCAAGCATGCTTTGAAGCAGCAAAAGATACAGAAGTGGGTAATAAAATACTTGAAGAAATTGATACTGTATTAGTTATTCGTTCTTTTTCAGATACCAGTTGGCGTTTTACTTGCCCGTTTGGTAAATATCATAACCCACCCATGTCATTAGCAAACAGAATAAATGCTAAAAATGCACATCAATATATTTATACTCATGCTGGAGGAAATATGCCTCAGTGGTCAGTTAATAAACTATGTGATTTAATCTCTAAAGGAGAAGTAAAAACAGCATTAATTGCAGGAGGTGAATCTTTGTACACGCAAAAACAAGCTCAGCGTCTTGGTATTCAATTAGATTGGAACGAAGACTCTAGAGGTGTTTTTGAAGAATGGGGAATAAATAAAAAAGGCTGGTCTGCTTCAGAGGAAAATCATGGCATGAAAGGAGCTATATATGCCTATCCCTTAATTGAAAATGCAATAAGAGGTTATGAAAAAAGATCAATATCAGAACATGCTAATGAAATGGGTAGGATTTTATCTAAATTTGCAAACGTAGCAAAAAACAACCCTTTAGCAGACAGACAAAAAGGATATACTGCTGAGGAAATATCTGATGTTAATGACTTAAACCCTTATATAGGATTTCCATACACGAAATTAATGAATGCAAATGCATTTATTGACCAAGCTGCATCTATTATTATTACTAATGTAGAACATGCAAAAAAAATAGGAATACCTAGAGAGAAATGGGTCTATTTGCATGGTTGTGCAGATGCTTATGATCATTGGCACTTAAGTGATAGAATAAATTTTCATAGCTCTCCTGCTATGAATATTTCCTGTAAAGAAGCTTTAGAAATGGCAGATTGTACTATAGAAGATATAGATTTTTATGATATTTATAGCTGTTTCCCTTCTGCTATTAAAATTGCATGCGATGAAATGGGTATTGATATTGATACTAATAAACAGCTTACTGTAACTGGTGGGTTACCTTATTTTGGTGGTCCTGGTAATAATTATGTGACTCATTCTATTTCTGAAATAATGAATAGAGTAAGAAAAGTCTCAAGAAGTAAAGGTCTTGTTACTGCAAATGGTAACTACATAACAAAACAGTCAATAGGTATATACTCTTCTGAAGAACCTATGAAACCATTTTTTTTAAAAAATCCAAATTTATATCAAAATTATATTAATGAATTAAAGGGACCAAGTGTAATAAATAACCCAAATGGTGATGCTTCTATTGAAACTTATACTATCATTAATGATAGAAAAGGCCCAAGTTTTTCTATTGTATTTGGAAGGATGAATAATGGTAACCGTTTTATAGCAAATACAATAAAGTCTAGCCAACTCTTATCTAGTATGATGACTAACGATTATCTTGGAGCCAAAGGAAAAGTTATAAGTAACAATGGACTAAATACATTTATTCCTAATTAATTATATTTACATCTATTAATAATTTAGAAAAATTTATATTATAAAAATTTTCTAAATTATTTTAATTGTGTTAAATTCTTTAAATTAAAAATTTAAATTTATTAAAATATTAAGGATACGCAATGATTATTGAGCATAGAACATATAAAATTAAACCGGGAAAACTAAATGCATTAATGGATTTATATGAAAGAGAAGGAATGGAAGTTCATAGAAAAATATTAGGTAATCAAATAGGCTATTTCTATACAGAAATTGGCCCATTAAATGAAGTAGTTCATCTTTATGGATATGAAAGCTTAGATGATAGAGCTAAAAGAAGAAAAGAATTATCTGAGAATAAAACTTGGAATAAATTTATTTCTCAGGCAATCAATTTTATTGAACATCAAGAGAGTAAAATATTACTACCAGCTAGCTTTTCAAAAATTCAATAATTATATATAGCTATTATCATTATCATTCCACCAAGGACTATCTGAGAAAGAGCGCATATCCATTTCATGTGTCCATACTGACCTTTGCTGTTGTGCTATATGATAGTATGTATCTGCAATTTTCTCAGGTAGCATAAGACCATCATGCTTATTACCTTTTTTTTCTCTTAATTCTTCAAATTTTTCTGCACCAAGCATTCTTCCTAATGTATCAGGTGCATCTACAGCTCCATCGACTATTATATGAGCAATATGAATACCTTTTGGTGCATATTCTGCATTTAAACTTTGGCATAACATTCTTCTACCTCCCATAGCAGATGCATGAGAATGTTGTTTTGGGTTTCCTCTTACAGAAGCAGTAGAAGATGTAACTATTAAAGTGCCTTTGCCTCTTTTTTCCATATAAGGGAATATAGTTGATGCTGTTCTAAATAATGCAAAAGTAGCCATACGCCAACCTAATTCAAATTGTTTATAACTTAAATCTTTTAATGATACATCACCTATTTGAGCACCTAAATTAAATATTACTACTTCAATTTCACCAATTTCAGATTCAATTTTATTAATAACCTCCTCAATACTATCTTCTTTTACGGCATTTAATATATAACCAGATGCTGATCCGCCTTTGTCCTCAATAGATTTTACCATAGCATCCAAACCTTCTTTGTTACTTCTTCTACATAATGCAACATGATAGCCTTCTGAAGAGAAACGATGTGCTGTATT
>CAWVYV010000159.1:0-2855 GCA_963934475.1 uncultured Alphaproteobacteria bacterium
CAAGAAACAGCGAAAGAATATTTTAGTATAGATAATGGAGGCTTGCGAGAAGGAGACTTAAAGAAAAATTTAGAATTTGCAGAAAGTTTAAAGCTAATTAGAGATAACGGTTCTAAGGCTATGTTACATGGAAAATTAGCAGTTAATATATTATCAACAGTTATCGAAAATAAAAGTAATCCAGGAGTTATGACAAAAAATGATTTTGATTTTGTTAAACCGGTTCTGACAAAACCAATATGCGGAAACTATCGTAAATGGAAGGTTTGCGGAATGGGTCCTCCAAGTTCAGGCGGTATAACTGTTTTACAAATTTTAGGTATATTAAATAATTTTGAATTAACTTCAAAAAATCCTAATGATTCTGAAGTATGGCATTTATTTTTAGAAGCTTCAAAACTAGCTTATACAGATAGGGGCTACTATATTGCGGATAGTGATTTTATTGATGTACCTATAGAAGACATGCTGGATGAAAAATACTTAAAAGAGAGATCTAAATTAATAAAGAAAACTAGTATTATTTCTAATCCTAAAAAAGGAAAATTTAAAAATGATAAGGCAAGTCATTTAGGGTTAGATTCAACCAGTGAAAAACCTTCAACAACGCACTTGTCTATTATAGATAAATATGGAAATGCTTTAGCTCTTACATCTTCTATAGAGTTTATGTTTGGCAGCGGTCTCATGACTTCCGGATTTTTATTAAATAATCAAATGACAGATTTCTCTTTTTATCCAAAAGATAAAGAAGGAAACTTAATTGCCAACAGGCCTGAGGGCAAAAAGAAACCTCGCTCCTCTATGTCTCCCACATTAGTATTTGATTCTGAAGGAGAGCTTAGAATGATACTAGGTTCTCCAGGAGGGTCTCAAATCATATGCTATGTTGCAGCATCTTTGGTTAGAATGATAGATTTGAATATAAGCCCAGAAAAAATTACAGAGCAACCTAATATCTGCAATAGAGGCTTTAAGTCGGATGTAGAAGCAGGAATTATAGGAGATATTTTGACAAAAGAGTTAGAAAAAAAAGGACATGAAATTAATAGAAAAAGTATGACAAGTGGCATACATCTTATATATAAAGATATTAAGGAAAAAATACATGGTATAGCGGATCAAAGAAGAGAAGGTTCGGCTTTTGGATTATAAGTAAATGTAGAAAGTATTTTATATGTTAAAAATACATTCTTTCGCAATTTTCTTATTATATTAGGGGTATATTGTTTTGTTATATTGCTTTTTTAATAGAAATTTTAGCTATTTTAGCAATTTACTAATTGTAGAATATTTGTAGTTTATAAAGCAAGTAGTCAGTGCAATTAGAATTAGAGAGATTCTCCCCCCTTTTTTATTCTCTATTGTAAAACTTGCATTGACTACGTGCTATTATATAAATAGTTGTAGTGTGTTAATTAATATTGATTATATAGGAGGTCGAAATGAAATTATCAGATGAGCAAATAAAATCTTTTAAAGAATTAGGTTACGTGTTTATAGAAAACGTTTTTGATGCTGCTGAAGTAAAAAAAATGAATGATGAACTACCTGAAATGTATGGTTTAGATAGAGAAGAAGTTCAAAAAGAAAAAGATGGAAAAGCTGTCAGAACTGTTTTTGCTGCCCACACTTTAAATAATGTTTATTCAGATCTTTCGCGTCATCCACGAATAGTGGAACCTGCAAAACAGCTTCTAGGAGGAGATGTTTATATTCATCAATTTAAAATTAATGCTAAAGAAGCATTTGATGGAGATTTATGGCAGTGGCATCAAGATTATGGTACTTGGAAAAATGATGATGAAATGCCAGAAGGGTTGGCACTTAATGTAGGATTATTTCTAGATGATGTTACCCAATTTAATGGCCCACTAAATTTTATACCTAGATCACATAGAGAAGGCTATATTGAAGCTAAGCATGATGTTACTACTACTTCTTACCCTTTATGGACTATAAATAATGACACTATTACTAAGTTAGTAGATAAGGGAGGTATTGTTGCACCTGAAGGTAAAGCAGGATCAATGATTCTTTTTGATTCTACATTAGTGCATGGGTCTCCTTCTAATATGTCGCCTTGGAACAGAACCATAGTGTATATTTCTTTAAATAGAACAAGTAATTATATTAGAAAATTCAGTAGACCAGAATATATAGCGCATAGAGATTTTACTCCTATTACTTGTGTAGACGACTCTTGTTTTAAATAAAAATGTATATAAGTGAGGGTGCAATGAATTTAGATTTAGCAGATAGATTATTAAAATATCAGGAAGAAGGAAAATCTTTTCGTGTGGGTGTAATAGGAGTAGGTAAATTTGCTACTATGTTTTTATCTCAAGCAAGAAGTACTAAAGGTTTTCATATTGCGGCAATTGCAGACCTTGATTTTAATCGCGCACAAGATGCTTTAAGAACTGCAGGTTTTGAAAAAGAGTTAAACACATCCGGTATTAATGAAGCTATTACATCTAATGAAATTTGGTTTACAGATTCAGGTTTAGCATTAGCAGAATGTGAACAATTAGATTTGGTAATAGAAGCTACAGGTAATCCAGAAGCGGGAGTTGATCATTGCCTTGCAGCATTCAAAGCTAATTCACATGTTGTATTGGTGACTGTAGAAGCGGATGTTTTATGTGGTCCGGCTATTATGAAAAGGGCAAATGAAGCGGGAGTTGTATGCTCAATGGCCTACGGAGACCAGCCAGCTTTAATATGTGAACTGATAGAACGTGTAAAAAGTTCAGGTTTTGAAATAGTGTGTGCAGGCAAAGGAACAAAATACTTACCAGTATATCATTCAAGTACTCCATCTACAGTATGGGATTATTATGGATTAAGCGCTC
>CAWVYV010000160.1:0-2829 GCA_963934475.1 uncultured Alphaproteobacteria bacterium
ACATATATATCTAGAACACCTTCCTTACCTATTTCTAGCCGTTCTATGAACCTTCCATTTCCATCTATTACAGCAGATATACCTGTATTTGCAGATCTAACTACTGGTAATCCTTCTTCTATAGCCCTTGCACGTGCAGAAGCCAAGTGTTGAATGGGCCCAAATGTATCACCATACCAAGCATCATTAGTAATATTAATTAAAATATCAGGTCTAGTACCATTAACAACTTGCCCAGAAAAAATAATTTCATAACATATTAAAAGACCTATATTATAATTAGCTTTGGACAGATAAAAAGTATTGACGCCTTGTCCATTAGAAAAACCTAGCGCCCCATCTGTCATTTTTTCAAAATTAATAAGTTTTTTAAAAGGATTAAATTCTCCAAAGGGAACCAATTTGATTTTGTCATAAAACATTCTACTTTTTTCTAAATGATCAATAATGTAAGCACTATTATAAATATCTGTAAGCTTATTATTTTTAAAATTAGTTCTTGTTGCTCCAGTAATTAATATTTGATTATTCTTGAGCCAATCAAATATATTTGTTTTTTGTTCTAATAAAGAAGAGCTATATGGAAACGCTGATTCCGGCCAAATAATTACACTAGGATTAAAATTATTGTTTTCTACTAATGATAATTTAATTAGCTTTTCTAAATGCTGGGATTTTAATTTTTTATCCCATTTCTCATCTTGTTGTATAGACGGTTGTACAACACGCACACTCAAAAAATTATTGTTTTTATTGCTAAATAAATTTACTGCAAAAATGCTATATATAAGAAATAAAATTAATGGTGAAAGTGCATAAAAACCGTATCTTATTTTATAAAAAAATAAAGCAAATGCTATACACCCTAAAAAGCTTATTAAGCCTAAGCCATGTATGCCAATTAAAGAAACTGGCTGCATTAAAACATAAGATTGGGACCATATATAACCTAAAATATTCCATGGAAACCCTCCAAATAAATTACCTCTTATATACTCCCCTATGGACAAGAATGCGCTAAATAGCAAAGCATAACCAAATACATTTAAATTCCATAAAATTTTTAAGTATTTAGAGAGTGCGCAAAACACCCCAGTAAATATAGATAAAGACATAGTTAGAAATAAAACTGCTATAAGTCCTAGCCATAGTCCTTGCTCCATAGTAAATTCAAAAGCAAATGCAATCCAATAGAGCCCTATAAATAATTGCCCGAAACTATATGCGCAACCAGCTAAAAATACTCTTATTATACCTAAATTATTATTATAGATAAAAGAGAATAAGCTTACTAAGCCAATAATCATTAAAGGAAGAAATATTAAATTTGAACTAAAAGCTAAACCGCTTAAACTTCCTATACAAAACAAAAATAAAGTTTGCATGTAAAAATGTTTTTGGAAAAACTGTAGTATATTTTTAATAATCAATTCTTTATACTTTAGGAAAGCCTGAAACTTTAATTTTTTTAATTCTTCTCATATCCGCATCCATAATTTTAAAAACTAGGCCATTAGTGTGCATAATCTCCTTTCCTACTTCAGGGACACTTTTCTGAAAATAAAATATTAAACCTCCTAATGTATCCACATCTATAGATGGATCTATTAATGCACAGCTATAATGTTTTTCAAGTTCATTAAGCGGTATCCGCGCATCTACTATTATTGAAGTATCCACATTATTACTTAAAATAAGGTTATAATTTGTGTCATGTTCATCTTCAATTTCTCCTGTAATTTCTTCTAATAAATCTTCAATAGTAATTAATCCATCAGTTCCTCCATGTTCGTCAACAACAATAGATAAATGCACTTTAGTACTTCTCATTTCTTGGAACAAAACAGATATTGGTGTAGAAGGAGTAGAAATAATAACTTTTCTTATAATTTTTTCTATTAGAAAACTTTCATCAGCATGCCAATAGCCTAAAATATCCTTAACATGTACCATACCAATAATTTCATCTAAGGTTCCTTTATACACAGGCAACCTGGAATGAGCCGCCTTCCTAAAAACTTTAATACACTCCTCTAAAGTAATTGTTTCGGATACTGCAACTATGTCAGCTCTAGGCACCATAGCTTCTTCCACTTCAATAGAAGAAAATCCTATAACATTATCAAGCATAACCCTCTCAGAATATGGCAAACCTGCTCTTTTTCCTAAAGACCTAACTTCTCCTCTTGTGCTCTCTAAATCTGTTTTTTTATTATTTTTTCTTAAAAATATTTTATTAAAAACACTCAACTTATTAGTAATCATTTATTATACCTCGTAACTAATTATATTTGATGTAAGGATCTTTAATGCCGACCTTAGCTAAAATTACTTTTTCACAATTCATCATTTTTTTTTCGTCTTTTTTATTAATATGGTCAAACCCACATAAATGTAATACGCCGTGAACGATTAAATGAATCATATGATCCATTAAAGAAATATTTCTCATTAAAGATTCTTTTTTTAATTCTCCATAAGAAATAAGAATGTCTCCTAAATAAATAGGTTTTTCATCTAACAATAAATTTTTATTAGGAAAAGCTAAAACATTTGTAGTTCTATTTTTGTTGCGCCACTTCTTATTTAGAAAGAGCATCTCTTTATCATTAGTTAACCTAATAGTAATTTCAGAATTTATCATTTTACATTTTTTTAAAGTAATATTAATAGCCTCATATGAAAGGCCATAGGCCATTAACTTATCCCATTTTTTATTAACCAAATCAAAATTTACAAATATTTTATCTTGGGTTTTCAACAGACTTTTCTAGCCTTTCATACGAATTTACAATTTTTTGAACTAAAGGATGCCTCACCACGTCTTTA
>CAWVYV010000161.1:0-2821 GCA_963934475.1 uncultured Alphaproteobacteria bacterium
TATGAGTTTTTAGATAGGTTAATTAATATATCGTTGCCTAGGGTGAGAGACTTTAGGGGTTTAAGTACTAAAAGCTTTGATGGAAGAGGTAATTACGCTTTAGGGATAAAAGAGCAAATAGTTTTTCCTGAAATAAATTATGATGATGTTGATGCTGTTAGAGGTATGGATATAATTATTTGTACTACTGCAGATAATAATGATCAAGGGTTAGCATTATTAAAGAAATTTAACTTTCCGTTTAGGAAATAGGAGTAAAAATGGCTAAAATAAGCGCAATAGATAAAAATAAAAAAAGAATATATATGGTGGCCTTACATAAAGATAAGCGTATGGCATTAAAAGCTATTATAAAAGACAAGAAGGTTTCTCAGGAAGATAGATTTAAGGCTGTATTAAAATTGGCTTCCTTGCCTAAAAATGGATCGCAAATTAGAGTTAGAAATAGGTGTGAAATTACAGGTAGACCTAGAGGGAATTATAGAAAATTTTCTATGAGTAGAATTGCTTTTAGGGATTTAGCATCATCAGGCCAGCTTCCTGGCATAACAAAAGCTAGTTGGTAGGAGATAAATTATGACTATGCAGGATCCATTAGGAGATATGTTAACTAGAATTAGAAATGGTCACATGGCTAAAAAAGCTATGGTAGAGTGTCCAATGTCTAAATTAAGAGCTGCAGTATTAGCAGTTTTAAAAAAAGAAGGTTTTATAAGGGGCTATAGTGTAAAAGCCAATGAAGATAAAAAAAATATTTTAATAATAGAGTTAAAGTATTTTGAAGGTAAGCCTGCAATTAAAGAAATTAAGAGGGCTTCTAAGCCTGGTTTAAGGTTATATTCTTCATCAAATGATATGCCATTAAACTATGGAGGTTTAGGTATATCGATAGTATCTACATCAAATGGTTTGATGTCTGATCATGATGCTAGAAATGCCAATATAGGTGGCGAAATTTTGTGTAGCGTATTTTAGGGAATTAAGTAAATGTCGAGAATTGGTAAAAATGATGTGACTATTCCAGAGGGTGTTAATTTTAGCATTGATGGAAAGGTGTTGTCTGTTAAAGGTAAACTTGGAGAGCTATCAGAGGTAATTACTGATGCTGTAGAAATTATCTATAAAGACAGTAAAGTTTCTGTTAAACCTTTTAATAAAGATAAAAATTCTTTGTCGCAATGGGGTCTAGTTAGATCTTTAATAAATAATATGGTTGTTGGGGTAGACAAAGGTTTTTCAAAAACTCTAGAAGTTAGAGGGGTTGGATACAGGGCTGCTGTCGATGCTGATATATTAAATCTACAGCTAGGTTATAGTCATGATATTAAAGTAGCTATACCAAAAGAAATAAATGTTAAGTGTGAAAAGCCAACCGAAATACTTATTTCGGGATTTAGTAAGCAAAAAGTTGGTCAATTTGCAGCAGAAATTAGGTCGTTAAGAAAACCTGAGCCATACAAGGGCAAGGGTGTAAGATATTCTGACGAATTTGTGAGACAAAAAGAAGGTAAGAAAAAATAGGTGAATTATGGCAATAAAAAATAGACAACAAAAAGACGATAGAAGAAAAAAAAGAAATAGATACAACTTAAAAAAGACTGGTGTATCTAGACCAAGATTAAGTGTATATAGATCAAATCAGAATATATATGCTCAAATTATAGATGATGTTAACGGTAAAACGTTGTTATCGGCTTCTACAATGGGTAAAGAGTTTAAAACTAAAAAAGCTTTCGGTGGTAATGTAGCTGCAGCTCAAGAGGTAGGAGCAATGATTGCAAAGTTAGCCAAAGATTCTGGAGTAAAAGAAGTAGTGTTTGATAGAGGTTCATATATATATCATGGACGCGTAAAGGCTTTGGCTGAAGCAGCAAGAGGCAACGGCTTAGTATTTTAAGGTAAATTTAGGAGTGGCTTATGGCTAGAGGAAAAAAACACGAAAAAAAAGAAGGCGATGATATTCTTGACAAATTAGTTGGTATTAATCGTGTTTCTAAGGTGGTTAAGGGTGGTAGAAGATTTGGTTTTGCTGCTTTAGTTGTAGCTGGTGATGCAAAAGGACAAGTAGGTTTTGCGAAAGGTAAAGCTAAAGAAGTTCCAGAAGCAATAAAAAAAGCTACTGAAAAAGCAAAAAAAGAGATGATTAGAGTTCCGCTTAGAGATGGAAGAACAGTTCATCATGATGTTTTAGGTTATCATGGTGCATCCAAGGTGCTAGTCAGAAGCGCGCCTGCCGGCACGGGTATAATAGCTGGAGGACCAATGAGGGCAGTTTTCGAAACTTTAGGGGTTCAGGATGTAGTTACTAAGTCACAGGGCAGTGCGAATCCATATAATATGATACGTGCTACATTTGATGCTTTGTCTAACTTACAATCTCCTAGGGGTGTTGCAAGTAGAAGAGGTTTGAAAGTTAGTTCAGTAGTAGGTAAGAAGGCAGAAAAGAATACTGATAAGAATACAACGGAGGCATAATAAAATGGCTAATAGTAAATTAACACTCATACAAGTACATAGCCCTATTGGAAGAAAGTCTGATCAAAGAGGCACTTTAATTGGCTTAGGTCTTAATAAAATGAACCGTAAGAGTATTCTAGAAGATACGCCCTCTATTCGTGGAATGGTTGAAAAAGTTAAGCATCTTGTAAAAGTAATTGAAGAGAATTAAATACAGCGGGCAAATGGAGAGTAAATATGAGACTTAATGAAATTAAAGACAATGATTCAGCTAGACAAAATAGAAAAAGAGTAGGTAGAGGAATTGGATCGGGCACAGGTAAGACAGCTGGTAAAGGTCATAAAGGACAAAAAGCAAGAGCTG
>CAWVYV010000162.1:0-2769 GCA_963934475.1 uncultured Alphaproteobacteria bacterium
AATTTATTAGATGCTATGCTTAAAGCTATAGGTTATAATAGGAGCAATACTTACTTTACGAATATGTATTGTTATAATTCTGAAGTTCAAATAGATCTTTCTTTGCAAATTTTAAAAAAACAAATTGAAATTGTTAACCCAAAAGTAATTATAATGTTTGGATCTGAGGTTTCTAAATGTTTAATAAAAACGGATACAGGTATTTTTAAAACTAGAGGACAATGGTTTAATTTGGAAGTGTCCATAAATAATCCAAGTATCCCTTGTATTTCTATGTTTCACCCTAGGTATGTATTGGCCCATCCTCAAAGTAAAAAAGAGAGTTGGACAGATCTCAAATCAGTAAGAGACAAATTATCTTGATTATTGTACTAGTAGTTAAACCTTAATTAATTATTAAATTCACATAAGTTTTGGTTTTGGAATATATTGTGCTTCTAAACTTTCATCTTTTGCTCTTTTTAAAAAAAGGGATCATTTTTATATCGCTTTTAATTAGCATGAACTTCATTCATTGCATTCATGCTAATGAGTTAATTAATGATGAGAGTAAATACTTTAATTCTTTATTAATAAAGGAATCAAAAAACTTTGAGAATAATATTTTGCTTAATCAGAAAGATAAAGAAAGATACATAGAGATTTTTGCTTTACAAAAATTAGGTAAATGGAAAGAAGCAGATAGAATTATAAGTTTGCTAGATAATAAAATATTGATGGGGCATGTAAAATACCAAAAACTTATGCATCCTACAAAATATAGATCTAATTATAAGGAGCTAAAAAAATGGCTTTCATTATATTCTGACCACCCTATGTCAAAAAAGATTTGGGAATTAGCAAAAAAAAGGAAGCCTAAAAATACTAAGTCTTTATTAAAGCCCGAACAGCTAAGCAGACTGCCAGGCTATGGACTAGATTATAAAAGCATGGTTCCGGTAAAAAATTTCAGTGTTCCAAAAAAATATTTTACTATATATAAAAATATTAGAAGCTTAGTCAAAAGAGGAAGGCCGACTAATGCTCTTAAAGAATTAAACAAATTAGATCTACCCATATATATAAGAGACGATCTAAAAGGTATAATAGCTGCAGGCTATTATGCTGTAGGTAAAGATAAATTATCTTATAAATTAGCAATTGCTGGGGCTAATCGCTCTGGAGTTAACAACCCTACGTTATATTGGAGGGCAGGTCTGGCTGCTTATAGGTTAAATAAAAAAGAAGAATCACTCATTATGTTTTTAAAATTAGCTAATATGAATAAAGATATCTGGTTAAAATCTGCAGGAGCCTATTGGGCTGCTAAAATCTATTTAGAGGCTAATAATAAATCTGCAGCAAAAAATAATTTTATAATATCTGCTAAACAAATAAATACATTTTATGGGCAGTTAGCTATAGAATATTTAGGTTATAAAGAAAACATATCATGGGAAATAAATAATAAGGGAAGTTTTTTTGATTTAGACATACTTAATAATGAACATATTAAAAGAGCTATAGCTTTATCAAGTACAGGAAAATATGGAGAGGCTGACCAGGAGATTCGTTTTGTATATGGTGTACTTGGAAAAAACAATATGCAGCAATTATTAGAATTAACTAATTATTTAAATTTGCCTGCTGTTCAATTAAGGCTAGGAGATAAAATACGTCAAGAAGGTGAAACTAATTATTTAGCTTTATACCCTACTCCAAAATGGTTTACGAATAATCAAAAAAAAATTGATCAAGTTTTGATATGGTCATTAATAAGAAAAGAATCTAGTTTTTATCTTAAAGCTAAAAGCCCTAGAGGTGCTAGAGGTTTAATGCAAATAATGCCTAGTACAGCAAGGGTAGTAACTGGGAATAGATCTATTAGAGGTTCTAATTTATGGAAATTAAACGATCTAGACTATAATATTTCTATAGGGCAGGATCTTTTATTAAGGTTAATGAATAAAGAAGATATATCAGATTCATTAATACCTGTGTTAATATCATGGAATGCGGGGCCTACTAAATATAAAAAATGGAACAAGAAAATTAAAATGCATTCTGACCCTTTACTATATATTGAAAGTATTCCAAGCTATGAAACCAGATGGTTTGTAAAAGAAGTCTTAAAAAATATGTGGGTTTATAGAGATAAATTTAAACAAGATAAGCCAAGTCGTAGGGAATTAAGTAACAATTCTTGGCCTAAATATAAAAACTTAAGTTTTTAGAGGGAAAAATTATGTTGGGTATAGATACAGAAAGAGCCTTCAAGGCTGTGAACATTGCAGTAGTAACTATTTCAGATACTCGTACTTTAGCGGAAGATAAATCAGGTGATACTTTAGAAAAAAGAATAATGAATGCAGGGCATAATATGAAGGAACGCTTAATAGTTAAAGATGATATTATAGCAATTAAAAAAAAGTTAAATGCTCTAATCCTTAATAAGGATATTGATGTCGTAATAACTACTGGGGGAACAGGCATTACTGGAAGAGACTTAACGCCTGAGGTTTTTTCAGAAATTTTAGAGAAAGAAATACCTGGTTTTGGAGAGTTATTTAGGTGGTTAAGCTATAAAAAAATTGGCACCTCAACTATACAATCAAGGGCAATGGCAGGCGTAACTAAGGGTACATATTTGTTTTCTTTACCTGGTTCAATAGGGGCATGTAAAGATGCTTGGGATGATATTTTAATACACCAATTAGATTATCGCCATAGACCATGTAATTTAGTTGAATTAATGCCTAGATTAAGAGAGCATGAGGAAGACCAGTAACA
>CAWVYV010000163.1:0-2768 GCA_963934475.1 uncultured Alphaproteobacteria bacterium
AATTACTGAAGTAAATTTTCCAGACCTAATTATTGCATCTGTAATTCGCCATGTATGACTATCCGGCATTTTTGGCCTAGCTAACAAAAGCATTTCTCCAAAATCGTATACTATTTGCATGCGAACAGGAGAAAATTCACTAAATACACCTGTACCATATAATAGTGAAATTGCATTATTTTTAGATAATACCACCAAAGGCATTTGATCAGTCGATAGTAAATTATAAACCCTTTCAAAACCCCTTGCTCTTGCAGGCCTTGCTTTTGCTTCAGGTAAAGTTTCTTCCAAAGCTTCTATTATAATTTTTGAAAAAGGATAACTTTCTGGATCCTCAATAACGCTTAGTAGCAACATATGTCGCATTCTATAAACTTGCCATTGCCCCCAAGGAGCGTGACCCATAGTTATGAAACCAATAGGAAGTATTATAAATTTAAGTAAGAGACGTCTATTTAACATAAAATATTTATACTACATATGAGAGACACAAACAATGCACCTCTCATATATAATAATTAAACTTTACTAGTTACGGTTTTTATCAAACACATTCAAATTTAGAACAGCTGTAATTATAAAATTAGGAACATCAACTACTTGTCCTACTCTTAAATCTACGGCTACTGAACATAAAATATAAGCTTGCTCTCTAGTTAAGCCATGCTCTCTAACGATATAGTCAATCATTTGAATTAAAGCATGACGTGCTGCAGCAGTTAAATCCTCAGACAAATTTTCTAAATTAGTGATTTTTTCAGAACCTAAATAAGCATGTGAAGGCAGAACTACACCCTTACCTTTTAAAGGAATACCAACTGTTTGATAGTAACGTGTAGGTTCCATATCTCTAATTTGATCATCACCTACTGTAACAGGCATATCCATCTCTTTACCTTTACCCTTAAGGATTCTAGTTCTATATACATTAATAGCACCCATTTCAATTGCTGTGCCTGAAACTTCACCATCTCCTTGGGCATAATGCACATCACCAGCAAACAAACCACATCCATCTATGAAACAAGGGAAAATAATTTTTGTGCCAATTTGCATTTGTTGGACATCCATATTTCCTCCATTTTCTCTAGGGGGAATAGTTCTAAGACAATCATTTGCATGACTTCCTCCCTCTCCACATACAGAAGCAGGAAGTGCTCCTCCAGTAGAAGGGCCAAGCACAACGCCTCCAGCAGCTGCTAAATCAGCTTCACGTGCTTTCCATGCAGCAACTTCCGGTAAACCTGGCAGGACTCCTATAGAACCTGGAAAAGCTTCAAAAGGAACTGTTATACCCGGCATTCCATCTGAAACTGCCCCAATTCTTGTAAGCTTCCAATTAACTATGTATGGGTCTGGAAATAAATCTCTTAAAAAACCAAAACCTGGTGCAATAACTGTATAGCCGTACTCATCAGGAATAATGTCTATAAGCTCAACCTCTAATGCGTCACCTCTTTTAGCACCATTTATATGGACTGGTCCCATCATAGGATGAACTAATCCTAAATCTACTGTTGAAAGATCATCATTAATTGAATCTAACCTAAATTGACTATCCAAAGCATCTCTAGAATGAATAATAATAATATCCCCTGGATTTGCTTTAGCTACCGGTGGAATTGCTGGATGATAACGATTAAAACAATTAATATCATCTGCACAATGATCACCTTTTTTAGTCACTTCTACTTTATTCATCCATTTTTGATCTGTAGTATCTGCAAATACAGATAAAGTAAAAAAAGAAGAAATAAATAATGTTAATAAAATTTTCATATCTTTAATCCCCATTAAAAAAATTGATTTCAATTAGCGTAGCCTATTTCTAGACTAAGTCATAATTATAATATTTAATAATTACATATAAAAATTATATATATAGAAATAGCACTATTTTTTAGTTAAAATATCTATTTTATTCTTAGTAATTACTTTTTGATTTTCAAAAATAGATCCTTGATTTAGTGCAGCGGGTAAAGGCATTCTAACTGGAACATTACTCAACCTAGGTGTATTAATTATATCTCCAGATATAATATTTTTATTAAAATCATTATAGTTATTAATGCCCATAAGTGGCCATGCATCATTAGCAGCAAACTCCCAGAGTAAAAATCTTCTCATACTATTAGAGTTATTAGGTTTTGAGGCATGCAATAATCTAGCATGATGTATAGTAATACTTCCAGCCTTTCCTATTACTTCAAATATATTATTTAGATCAATTTTTTCTTTTTCTAAATCTATCGCTCCTGCAAAATAACCATTGTGATGATGATTATATATTTTACCCTTATGAGAGCCAGGAACAAAGAGTACAGTCCCATTTTCTGATGTCATATCATCTAACATAATACCTACTGCTAAAACATCATCGTTAGAGTGAGGATAAAAGGCCCAATCTTGGTGCCAATCCACTAAATCTCCAGCAGATGGAGATTTTAAGTTCATTTTACCATTATGTAACCTAAAATTTTTACCTAATAATGACTTAACCTTTTCTATTATACTGGGATAAAATAAAAGCTCTTTGAATATATTATCAAAACTATGTGGCTGCTTAATTCTCCTAACACTTGGTTTGCCCTTAGAATGATTATCCGCCAAATCATATTTATCATCAGACTTGTCTATGAAAGATGCTTTTTCTACAATTTTAGTTGTAGCTAATTTTACCTTATTTAAAAAATGCTCATCTATTACATTATCAATTACAATAAAACCCTCTTCATTATATGTTTTTATTTGTTTTTTTGATAATTTAT
>CAWVYV010000164.1:0-2724 GCA_963934475.1 uncultured Alphaproteobacteria bacterium
GCAGATGCTAAAAAAATGTGTGAAAAAATAGTTCAAGCACTAGATTAAAATATAATAATTAAGAATTATTAGTTAAAAATATTTCTAGTTTTTCAATTTCTGTGTCATTCATACAAATTAGAATAGCTTGTTTTAAAATTTCTCCATCCTTACTATTGTTAACATCACCCATTTTATTTTCTACTAAAGCACTATTAATCATATTGTATTTAATTTTCCCCCTATCCCAAGTATCTCCGTAGCCTTTTAAAATTTGAGGCATATCTGCTAAGCCTTCTGCAAAAGTTAAAGATTTACTTAAAGCAATAATAATATTATTAATCCATTTTTCTATATTTTTTTGCTCTTCATTATAACGTAGAGAAATAGTCCTGATATAACGAAAAGTCGCTAAAAATTTTAGACTAAGAAAACCAAATATTGTTAATGAATTAATTTTCATACCTTTTCCTATAAAAGGTAAAAATGACATTATTTTATTATTTCTTATAAAAAACTGTCCTATTTTTCTCGGCAACATAGCTCCTATTTCATTTATGCCTGGTTTAAAAATATCTTGAACCAAAAGTATTTGGTTTTTTTGGATCTTTATTTCTTCTTTTATTTTTATAAACCTCTCTGGCTTTATCTTATGTTGCGCAACTCTAGGAATATCTTCATAAGTCATCCACAATGATAATCTTCTAACTATGTTTTCTATAATTGGAATTACCTGTTCATTTTCTATATTTATTGAAAAAACTATTTTTTTAATTCTAGAGATATATAGCTCTGCATATTTTTTATTTTGATAATCAATACACCTTTCTTTTCCTAAGGCTACTAGATTAGAAAGTTCCATTGGTAACGATGATAAAAAAACCTCATCATTAAGCTGCTTTTTTACTGAAATAGAGCTAGCAGAGGAATTAGCATCAAAAACATTATTAGCATTAGAATTGATTTCACTATAAGTAAAATTAAAACCATCTAGACTATTTTTTCCAAAATCATTTTTAGAAAAAATAGTTTCACAAGTTTTTTTTGACCATGGAAAAACATTGCAGCCTGCTAATGCTCCAAACATTGGTGCAGAGACAATTGTTGAATGAGTTAAAGCTATTTTATTTAAATCTAAGCATACAAAACTTTTAGACATTTTATTACATGCGGCTAATATTTTATCTTCATTAAACCTTCCGTCTGCCAAATGTGACTTTTCTAAATTAGTATATGTTCTGCTAGAAGAAGTAATTAATAATGTTTTATCGGGGTTTACATATCCTTTTTCTATAACTCTAGCAGCTTCCAATAATTCACTTGCAATGACTACATCTACTCTTCCAGGCTTTGGGTATAGTGATAATACTGGCTCCTTGCCTTTTTCAAAATTTTGATCGCATATTTCAAGATAATAGCTAGTACTACCTGTTCTTTGAGCAACTCCTGGTATAGAAGTTCCTTGTACAAAAAAATTTTCTTTTCTTGCACAATCCAAAATCCAATTCATTAAAGTTCCACCGCCTTCCCCCCCTAGTGCGGTAATTAATATTGATAAAGTTTTATAATTACTCAAGACAATAAACCGATAACTTTATTTCTCACCCATGATAGAGAACGTTCTTTTAAATTAGGGTTGTTTATTATTTCAGCTTTATAAAAGGAAGGACATAATGTGGCTTCTATTGCATTTTCTCCACACAAACCACAACCAACACACCCATCAGTAATATGTGCTACTGGGTCTACTTTTAAAGGATCACTAGAAGGCTTGACTGTTAATGTTGGACATCCAGAAAGTCTTATACAAGAGTGGTCCCCTGTACAAGTAGCTTCATCTACCCCGTACTTAACTCTAACAAATCGTTTCTTCATTTTTATAGCATTAGCTTTGATAGGTTTTAATCGCCTTTGTCTCTCTAACTGACATTCTCCTTCAGCGATGATAACTTTTAAACCATTAAAAGAACTTTTAAATGCCTCAGCTAAAACTTTTTTAACAGCACCAACTTCATATGTATGAACAGTTTTTATCCACTTTACGCCAACACCTTCTAATGCCTTTTCTATTGTCTTATCTGAACTAGTAGAACTTTCAGAGGCTGCTGCTAATCTATTGCTAGACTCCGGAGTTGAAATAAGATCTTGTGTTCCCGTTGCCGATGTATATCCATTCTGAAGTATAACCAATATACCATCAGAATTATTTAATAACCTTGATGCCACGCCGCTTAACAAACCATTATGCCAAAAGCCTCCATCCCCCATTATAGCAATAGGTCTTTTATCAGAAAAACTTTGAACGCCTGCACTTGAAGCTAAACTCATTCCATAACCCAAAATAGATTGACCAAAAGAAAATGGTGCAAAGGTAGCAAAAGAGTGACACCCTATATCGGTGGAAACATGAATTTTTCCTATGTCTTTCTCCACCATTTTTAAAGCTGAAAAGAATGGTCTTTCTGGACACCCTGTACAAAATCCTGGAGGCCTTGCAGGAACAACTTCTCCTAAGGAAGAAGATGCTTCATTCCTTAATTGATCTATTTCTGTATTATAATTCAAATTAGAGAAATTTTGAAAATCAGGAATATAATTATTTATAAAACTAAAAACACCTTTATATATAACTTCAGAAGTGTATTCTCCTGCCATAGGAAGAATATCTTTACCCTTTAAATCAACATTGATTTTTTCTTTATGTAAGAGCAACCCTAATTCCTGTTCAATATACTGAGGCTGCCC
>CAWVYV010000165.1:0-2718 GCA_963934475.1 uncultured Alphaproteobacteria bacterium
ATAAGCACATGAAAGATTATGACATAAATATATTAGAACACAGAAAAGTTGAAAGCATTGAAGATGGTAATACTAAAAGGTTAAATCTTAATAGTGGAGAAACTATTTCTTGTAAGTCTCTTGTAATAGCTACAGGTGCAGAATGGAAAGAGTTAGGTATAGAAGGAGAGAAAGAGTATAATGGAAGAGGTGTTGCATTTTGTCCTCATTGTGATGGACCTTATTATAAAGGCAAAGATATTAGTGTAATAGGAGGTGGTAACTCTGGAGTAGAGGCAGCTATAGATTTGGCAGGTATAGTTAATTCAGTTACTTTATTTGAATTTGCTCCAGAATTAAATGCTGATAATATACTTATAACTAAGCTTAAGAGTTTGGAAAATGTCAGTGTTGTAACTAATGCAAAAACAACTAGAATCATTGGAAATGGAGAAAAAGTAACAAGTATGGAATATGAGGATAGGTCACAAAATAAAATTAAATCCATTAAATTGGATGGTATTTTTGTTCAGATTGGGTTAGTGCCGAATAGTGGCTTTATTAAAGGTTTAGTTGATACTAATAAGTATGGAGAAATATTAGTATCTGAAAAGAACAGAACAAATATAGATAAAATATATGCTGCAGGAGATGTTACTAATGTTCCTTATAAACAGATTATCATTGCTATGGGCGAGGGAGCCAAAGTAGGGTTAACAGCTTTTGAAGATTTAATGATCGCTTAATATTATATATTTAATTTTTAAATTAACTTATATATAATATATATTTAACTATTGGATTATATAAATGAGAAACACACATTTTCCTGGAAGGTCTCCAGTTTATTCATTAGATGGAATGGTTTCTACATCACACCCATTGGCAACAAAAGCCGCGATAGATAAATTATCACAAGGTGGTAATGCAATTGATGCTGCAGTTACCGCTGCTTCTGTGCTTGCTGTAGTTGAGCCTCATTCTACGGGCGTAGGCGGTGACCTTTTCTGTCTTTATTACCCAAATAAAACTAAAGAGGTTATAGCTATGAATGCGTCGGGTCGAGCTCCAGCAGCTATATCATTAGAAAAATTAGATAATTTGGGTGTTAAAGGAAGTATCCCTCTTCAAAGTCCTCATGCAGTTAGTATACCAACTGGAGTAGCAGGGTGGATAAAACTAATAGAAGACCATGGTAGTTTGCCTCTAAAAGAAATTCTGAATCCTGCTATTCAATACGCAGAGAGTGGATATGTAGTGGCAGATGTTATTGCCGATATATGGGAAAAAGAAACGGAAAAACTATCCTTAGATAAGGATTGCAAAAAAATATTTTTACCTAACGGAAAATTTTTACAAGCAGGGGAAGTTCATTACCAGCCTCAATTGGCAGAAACATTAAGGAGAATTTCAGAAGAAGGTAAAGCAGGTTTCTATGAAGGGCCTGTAGCTAAAGATATGATAAAAAAACTAAATTCTATGGGAGGTTTACATACTTTAGATGATTTTGCTGAAGCTGAGGCAAATTATGTTGATCCTATTTCTGCAAATTATAGAGATGCTAAAATATACGAATGTCCTCCAAATGGGCAGGGTGTTATAGCATTAATGATTATGAAAATATTAGAGGGGTTTGATTTTAATAATATTTCTTCTAATTCATCACTGCGAATACATTTACAAGCAGAAGCAACTAAAATTGCCTTTAGTCACAGAAATTATTATTTAGCTGACCCTGATTTTTCTAATGTGCCTGTTGAAGAGCTATTATCTGAAAAATATATAGATAGCTTAAGGGGTTTAATTAAATTAGATAGTTGCTTACAAGGTTCATATACTCCAGACTTACCCCGTCATCCTAATACCGTTTATATTTCTGTAGTAGATAAAGATAAGAATGCTGTTTCTTTAATAAACTCCATATTTCATTCTTTTGGAAGTGGAATAGTTGCACCTGAATCAGGAGTTTTATTTCAAAATAGAGGAGCTAGTTTTGTATTAGACCCTTCACATCCTAATGTCATTGAGGGAAGAAAAAGACCAATGCATACAATAATTCCAGCATTAGCTTTAAAGGATGATAAGCCATTTCTGTCATTTGGTGTAATGGGAGGGCACTATCAACCTATGGGGCAAGCACATGTTTTATCAAATATTGTTGATTATAATATGGATCCTCAAGAAAGCCTTGATTTTCCTAGAAGTTTTTATTTTGATGGAGTATTAGAATGTGAACAAGGTGTTTCCGAGGATGTACGAAAACAATTAGAATTAATAGGGCATAAAATTAAAGTTTGTGATTTGCCTCATGGTGGTGGTCAAGTTATTCAATATAATCACAAAAACAATTCTTTAATTGGAGGTTCGGATCCTAGAAAAGATGGGTGTGCGATGGGACTATAGATCGGGATCTACGTAACATCCTGCTTCAATTGCTTTAGTTTTAACTTCGTTATATATTTTATCAATAGTGGGTGTAGGAATATTAACAATTTTTCCAGCCTCTGAAACAGATTTTGTTAAAGCATCTATTTCCATAGGTCTTCCTAGCTCTAAGTCTTGAAGAGTAGAGGTTTTATGGGCTCCTACATTTCTGGTTCCATTAATACGCTTTTCTAAACTAATAGGAAATTTTACTCCTAGTGCGTTTGCAACTGCTTGTCCTTCTAACATCATATCTTTTACAATAGCACATAATTTTTCATTATTTGCAATATCCTCTAAGGTTTTTCCACTTAA
>CAWVYV010000166.1:0-2703 GCA_963934475.1 uncultured Alphaproteobacteria bacterium
ATTTTTACACCATTTTGCTAGACTTCCTTCTGTCATTGTTGGTGATAATGAAGGCATTAAGATAGGTATTGCCATATTTTTACTCCTCTTAAATTAAAATCCTTATAAATATTAA
The DNA here is from genome assembly GCA_963934475.1 of uncultured Alphaproteobacteria bacterium. GTDB lineage: Bacteria > Pseudomonadota > Alphaproteobacteria > TMED109 > TMED109 > TMED109. The sequence continues at coordinate 116 of CAWVYV010000166.1, forward strand.
AGAATTATATAAAATATTCATGTTTTTTAAATTGCAAAAAATATTAAAATATTAAAAAAATCGCAACTTTTAAAGCTTAATTAAAAACTTATTAGTATATAATAGCTAATTATTAATTATTATTAAAAAATGTCATGCATAATTTTGCAATATTCTCCTTATTTGGGACACATAACTCTTCTAAATTTTTTGCATATGGTAAAGGAACATCTAGTGAAGAAATTCTCTCTGGTGGTGAATCTAGATAATCAAAAGCATTTAATGTTACCAAAGAAATAATTTCTGCTCCTATACCAGAACTCATCCAACCTTCCTCGACAGATACAATTCTATTAGTTTTTTTTACAGAATTAATAATTGTCTGTGAATCAAGAGGTCTTAAAGTTCTTAAATCTATAACTTCAGCACTAATATTATGTTTTTCTAATAACTCAGCAGCACCTAAAGCAGCAGCTACCCCTCTAGAAAAAGCTGTAATTGTGATATCAGTTCCTGATTTTTTTATGCTAGCTGAACCTATTGGTATACTATATTCAATATCTGGAACTTCAAAAACTTCATTATACAATAATTCGTTTTCTAAAAAAATTACTGGATTAGGATCTTGTATGGCTGAACGAAGTAAACCTTTTGCATCAGCACTATCGTATGGAGAAACAACCTTTAATCCTGGTATATTTGAAAATATAGAACTTAAATCATGGCTATGTTGTGCAGCAACTTGAAGAGCTGAGCCATTTGGACCTCTAAAAACAATAGGAACGTTTACAAGGCCGCCTGACATATAGTTTGTTTTTGCTGCAGAATTAATAATTTGATCAATAGCTTGGAATGCAAAATTCCATGTCATAAATTCTACTATAGGATTTAAACCTGACATGGCTGCTCCTATTGCTAAGCCAGCAAAACCTGCTTCAGTAATTGGAGTATCAACAATTCGTTTTTCTCCAAATTCAGCTAACAACCCTTGACTAACTTTATATGCTCCTTCATATTCTCCTACTTCTTCTCCAATTAAAAAAATATTTGGGTTTACTCTCATTTCCTCTGCAATAGCATCTCTAATTGCAGTCCTTACAGCTAATTTTGACATTTTAAAACCCTAACTAGATAAAACACTATCATACAACTCTTCTTCTTTTGGAAATTCTGCTTTAGTAGCTTTTTCTGCTAATTCTGAAATTTCTAACCTAATATCTTTGTCTATATTAGTTAAATCTTCATCCTTAAGTATATTTTTACTTAACAGCTGTTTTTTTATAAATTCTATTGGATCTTGCTCTTCTCTCATTCTTTGAACCTCTTCTCTTGTTCTATACTTTGCAGGATCTGACATAGAGTGTCCTCTATATCTATATGTTTTCATTTCCATAATAATTGGCCCGTTACCGTCCCTAATCCATTTAGCCGCTTTAAGGCCTGCTAAATATACGGAAATTGGGTTCATACCATCTACTGCAAAACCAGGTATACCGAAAGATTCTCCATGTTTACTCAAATCATTTCCTGCACTAGCTCTTTTAATAGAAGTTCCCATGCCATATTGATTATTTTCTATGCAAAATATTACAGGAAGTTTCCATAACGAGGCCATATTGTATGATTCATATACTTGCCCCTGATTTGCTGCACCATCTCCAAAATAAGTTAAAGATAATGATTTGCTTTCATTATATTTAAAAGCAAAAGCAAGGCCTGTTCCAATAGGAACTTGCGCTCCTACAATACCGTGACCTCCCCAAAAATTTTTACTAGGGTCAAACATATGCATTGAACCTCCTTTACCTTTAGAGACTCCATCTTTTTTACCTAATAACTCACATAAAATTTTATATGGAGACGCTCCACGTGACACCATATGTGCATGACATCTATAGCCAGTTATCACAGCATCATCTGAGTTAATCGCAGCTTCCATTCCAACTGAAACAGCCTCTTGCCCTATATATAAGTGGCAGAATCCACCTATTAAACCTAAACCATAAAGCTGCCCTACTCTTTCTTCAAAACGCCTTATATAAAGCATCTTCTTATAAAAATCTTTCAGTAAATCATCTGTTATTAATTTTTTATTTAAGTCATCATCGGAATTTAAAAAATTGTTTTGGGGAGAGTAACTATCTTCAAAATTACTAATTGTCATTCCTGGAGGTAAAAAAGCCTTAGGAACTTCTATACCTGATTTGACTAAGAGCTTAATTATTGCAGGCTTCCATCTATCTGGAATACCCTGTTGCTTCCATGAGTATACAGTTTTCTCATTAAGTATATGTTTTGTATATTCAGATAAGGTTTTAGCTAAAATTCTACCCCCACCTAAAGCAGTAATTATTGATGAAAAATTAGTATCTAGTGACATACAGAATAAATTATATATATAACAGAATTAAGTCAAATAATTATTATTTATTACTGATAATAACTTCATTTTCACCAGAATACCCTAATTTAATCCTTACCAATTCATCAAGCAGATCCATATTATTTTTTGAATTATTTAGTTTTGTAATCATTAATTCTTTATATACTAAAATTTTTTCTTTTTTTAATAGAACTTGAGTGCTTTCTTCTAAAAGTTGCTTTTTATC
>CAWVYV010000167.1:0-2694 GCA_963934475.1 uncultured Alphaproteobacteria bacterium
ACTGGAATAGACCTTATTAGCTTTTGTGCCGCAATTAGTTGCTTAGAAGAAATTATTTTTTTAGGGGCAAGTTCTTCCGTTCCTGTAGTCGCTATGAGCATTTGTTTCTCTGCATTTTTATCAGCATAAGTAATATTTATTTGCATTAAAAATCTATCTAATTGTGCTTCAGGTAAAGGGTATGTGCCTTCTTGTTCTATAGGATTTTGTGTTGCTAATACATGAAATGGTTCAGGTAATTCATAGTTTTTACCTGCCACTGTGACTATTCTTTCTTGCATTGCTTGAAGTAAAGCAGACTGAGTTCTTGGACTAGCACGGTTTATTTCATCAGCTAACAAAAATTGAGAAAAAACTGGACCTTCTATAAATTTAAAACTTCTCTTACCTTTTGTCGATTCTTCTAATATCTCTGAACCTAATATGTCAGTTGGCATTAAATCAGGAGTAAATTGAATTCTTTTTCTACTTAAACCCATTATAGTACCTAAGCTTCTTACTAATCTAGTTTTTGCTAAACCGGGTAACCCTACTAAAAGTGTATGCCCACCAGACAGCAAAGTAATAATTATTTTATCTATTACTTCTTCTTGACCAAATATAATTTCATTTACATGGTTTTTTACTTCAATAATATTTTTATTAAGATTTTCAATATCTTTTAACTCTTTTGGTGTATTTTTTTTCATGTTTTATAGGCCCTATACAGATTTTAATATTAATACTAACCATAATGATACGACAGTTAGCATAATATTAGATTAAATTAAATAATATATTATAATAGATTTAAATTAATCTATTATATAAACATTAAAGTATGAAAAAAGCACCTTTTTTAATAGATGAATATGGTGAGTGGTATTATATGGGTTCTAAAATCACTCGTAAGCCTATGGTAAAGCTATTTTCTTCTATTCTTACTAAGGATAGAGATAATACATTTCATCTTAGAACGCCAGTAGAAGACGTTTTAGTTGAAGTAATAGATGCCCCATATTTAGTAACAAGCTTGGATATAGTAAATAATAATAACATAAAATATGTATCTTTTACTACTAATGTGGGTATTCAGTTTATAGTTGGAAATAAAAACCCTATATGGGTAGAAGAAAAAGATTCTTCTGAGGAAATGATACCTTATAGTTTAGTTAAAAGAGGTTTAATAGCAAAGGTTACAAGGCCAGTATATTATGAATTAGCAGGTTTTTTAGATACTAAGAATATTAAAAATATAGAGCATACCGGAATATATAGTGGCAAAGATTTTTTTATTTTAGATAAACCTACATTAAGAAATATATTTATATAAGTTAGGTGAAAAATGAATAAATTTTGTTTAAATATTAAGAGAGAGTTAGTTAGTCGACAAAACAATATTATTTCTATGCCAAATATAATTACAGATATGAGCGTAAATAATAAAGAAGATAGCTTAAATTTAGATAATAATAGTTATAAGATAGCTGCTGTTTTATTTCCTTTAATAGAAAAAAATAATCAATTAAATGTAATTTTAACTACAAGATCTAAAGATTTACCTTCTCATCCCGGGCAAGTTTGCTTTCCTGGTGGAAAATTAGAAAAAACAGATAAAAATTTAATTGAATGTGCTAAAAGAGAATCATTTGAAGAAGTAGGGATAAAAAGCGAGCAAATAAAACTATTAGGACAACTGGATGATTGCGTAACAGGTACAAATTATAAAGTTACACCATTTATAGGTTTAATAGACAGTAATTATATCCCAGTTATACAAGAAAAAGAAGTTGCAGATATTTTTGAAGTTCCATTAGATTATTTTATAGAAAAGAATAATAAAAAATTAGAAAGTGCAAATTATAAAGGTAAGTCTTACACATATTATCAATATAATTGGAAAGATAAAAAAATATGGGGTTCTACAGCAAGAATAATTGTAAATTTTTGCGAAATTATGAATTTGTATTAGTATATAAATTATAAAGGATAATTAAATGAGTGCATTTATAATTAGGTTTTTACCAATTATTATTTTTCTAATAATACTTTTGGTTTGGTATGTTTTAACTAGAAAGAATAAAGAAGAGGATAGCTCTTCAAGACCTCCTTGGTTTTTTTTTATAGTTATAACTATAATTATCTTTGGAATAACTTTAGTAATATTTAGGTTTGTGCAGTTTAAAGAAGAGCCTGGAGGCACATATATACCACCAAAGATGACAGAAGAGGGTATAGAACCAGGGCATGTTAAACGTTAATTTAAATATATCTCCTCCTTGGTCATCTGGTGTGGCTTATGAGATTATGATGGCTTTAGGGGGCTCTGATAAAACATTGATAGTTGGAGGGGCTGTTAGAGATTGGTTATCTGACGTTCCGGTAAATGATATTGATTTTGCATCTAAGTTGTTACCAGAAGAATCTATGAAAATTTTATTAAAAGCTGGTTATAACGTTAAGCCTATAGGTATAGATCACGGCACGATTACAGTTTTTAATAATAATAAAACTTATGAAATAACATCTTTAAGAAAGGATGTTGTTACTGATGGAAGGCATGCAAAAGTAATTTTTAAAGGTTCTTGGGAAGATGACGCATATAGAAGAGATTTTACTGTTAATGCCCTTTATTCAGATGAATATGGATCAATAATAGATCCAACTGGTCTAGGTTTTAAAGATTTAGAAAGTAAAACCTTACGTTTTATAGGT
>CAWVYV010000168.1:0-2691 GCA_963934475.1 uncultured Alphaproteobacteria bacterium
TTTTAATATTATTTATTTTTTCATCTGTTTCATATGCAGCAGATTTACAAAAAGGGATAGATGCTGCGAGGTCAGGAGACTTTAATACTGCCCTTTATGAATTGGAACCACTTGCAGAAAAGGGAGACGCTATAGCTCAGTATATGTTGGGACAGATGCATATATATGGCCACGGGGTTAAACAAAATACAAATGAAGCAATTAAATGGTTCCGCCTTTCTGCCGATCAAGGAGATGTTAATGCACAAAATATTCTTGGTTATATATATAGTAACGGAGAAAGTGATATTAAAAACGATAAAGAAGCTGTTAAATGGTATCGCCTAGCTGCTGAACAAGGAGATGCACTTTCACAAAACAATCTAGGTTTAAAGTATTTCAATGGAAAAGGTGTTTCCCAAGATTATAAATTAGCTGTTAAACTATTTATTCTTTCTGCTGAACAAGGGCAAAAAGATGCTCAAACTAGCCTTGGTTACATGTATGAAAATGGATACGGTGTTGATGAAAATTTAGTATTTGCTCATATGTGGTACAGTCTTGCTGCTGAAAATGGACATAAAACTGCCTCTCAAAATACTATGATAATAGTTAAAAAAATGACAGAAATCCAAATTAAAGAAGCACAAATATTAGCAAAAAAATGCATAAATAATAATTATAAAGGATGTTAGAAGTAACTGAAGAAAAAAATTAAATTAATCTAATTTGTAGTTTTTATTGATAAAAACTTATAATTATCTCATTCTGAAAGAATATAAAAATGGGGTATAAATTTTGAGACTAAAGGGAAAAGTAGCATTCATAACTGGAGGAGGTGGAGGAATAGGACGCGCTACAGCTGAACGCTTTGCAGAAGAAGGTGCTAAAGTGTTGATAGCAGAAATTGATGAAAAAACTGGCATAGAAGCTGCTATATCCGCTCAAAATAAAGGGAAAAAATCAGGTGGAGATGCCTACTTCTTTAAAACAGATGTTAGTGATGCAGAAAGTGTTCAAAAATCAGTCCGTAAAACCATAGAACTATTTGGTGAAATAAACATACTACATAATAATGCAGGTGGCTCAACATTACAAGATGGCCCAGTAACAGAAGCTCCATTAGAAGAGTTTTGGAGATGTATTAATTTAGATTTACTTGGCACCTTTCTCTGCTCAAAATATGCAATTCCAGAAATAGCTAAATCGGGAGGAGGTTCTGTGATTAATATGTCCTCAAATGTAGCCTTAATGGCTCTGCCAGGAAGAGATTGCTATACAGCTGTTAAAGGGGCAATAACCTCAATGACACGCTCTATGGCTGTTGAATACGCACCGGACAAAATTAGAGTTAATGCGATTGCACCCTCCGTAACTTTATCCGACAGAGTTAAAAAATTATTAGAATCTAGTCCGGAAATTGATGCAATATCTAAAACTCATTTACTTGGTCTAGGAGAACCAATACATGTAGCAGATTTAGCTGTCTATCTTGCATCGAATGAATCTCCTATTACGACAGGACAAATAATTTCTGTAGATAGTGGGGTTACCATAGTTTAGTTTTTTACCTTAACAAAGGTACAAACTACACCAAATTGATTTTCGGAAAGCATAGATTTATCCTCTAAACCATATATTGGTTTTGATGAAACTTTAACTATTTTAATACTACCAATGCGCTCTAATTTATGTAAAGCTAAGTCAAAACTTTGGTCCCTATAATGAAGAGCATTTATTCCTATAGTTAACAAAGCATCTTTTTTACATATAGATAACAAATTTATTATAGCCTTTGGTCCTAAATGACCATGAGTAAATGTTCCTGCACTAATTAATGCTGAATAATTATTTGAAACATTCTTTATTGGCTTTGTTAAATCAATATTATAAAATTTTCTGTAAATATTTTTATTTTTTGCCACTTCTATCATATGAGTTGAGATATCAATGCCATCAATAATTAAATTAGGGTAAATAGCACGTAATTCTTGTCCAACTAAGCCAGTTCCGCATCCTATGTCACAAACATCTCCATTACCTGAATAATGATTATAAAATTCTTCAGCTATCCTTTTAGGGTAAATATAATCTAAACCTTTAGCAAAAGTGCTATCATATGTTTTTGAAAAACTCTTATAATAACGAATACTATCTTCTGGAGTTTTTAATGTATAAGCATTTTTGAGAAGTTTATTAGCTGTATTTTTATTAAAAATTTTCATTGATACACATTATTTTAAATTAATAACCTTTATATATCTGGGCCCATTCTTCATATTCACGTAAAGTAACTTTAGAAGGTAAAATATTAAATTTTCTATGATCTTTCTCGTTAATAACTTTAGATAAGTAACCTTTAACTACTGCATTATCTATTATTTTAAATACAGTAGGCCTTGAAATATTAGATAAAAATTTCTCTTTTAATAAGAGCTCTGTGGTAAGGTTTTCCTTTTTATAATAATAAATCAACACCTGAAACCATATAAAAATAGAATATATATTTGTTCTAAAAAATTTTACGCTTCCAGTATTCCCATTATTAAGGTCTAAGTTCAATGTCATTAATAATTTTAGATAGTTCATACACCCCCCTCACAAGAGCAATTAAATACGGTTCGTCTATTATAAGCACATATTGAGAAAAAATTAAGTAATAAATATAATATTTTTTAGAGAGGCTGGATTGGAATTTTTATGTATTTTTTT
>CAWVYV010000169.1:0-2667 GCA_963934475.1 uncultured Alphaproteobacteria bacterium
ATCCATCAGAATATACTGCTGAATTTAATGCTGCATAAAAATTATCTGCCTGAGGCACGACAGAACCTAAATATTTTTTTACTAAGTCTGGATGCTCTTTTACAGCTTCGGAAATAGGACAAAAGATTATACCTAATTCAGATAACTTATCCTTAAAAGTGGTTGCAACAGAAACAGAATCAAATACAGCATCTACAGCCACATTTCCTGAACCTACAATTCCAGCTAACATTTCTTGTTCTCTTATAGGGATACCTAATTTGTTATAAGTACTTAGTATTTCTGGATCAATCTCATCTAAACTTTTAGGTTTGTCAGCATCTGATTTTGGAGCTGCGTAATAATAAGAATCTTGAAAATCTATTTCTGGAAAATGAATGTTCGCCCATTTAGGATCTTCTTTATCCATCTTAAGCCATTTGGCATAAGCCTCTAGTCTCCAATCTAAAAGCCACTTAGGCTCATCATTTTTATCTGAAATATATCTTACTATATCCTCATTTAGACCTTTAGGAGCAAATTCTGTTTCTATATCTGTAACAAAACCGTATTTATAATCTTTAGTAGCTTTCTCAACTGCATTAATAGTTTCTGTATCTATTGCCATTTTCTTCTATACCATTCTATTATTAATGTTAGGAAATTCTTTATAGTCTTTGTATTTATAATTGTTTTTATTTTTAAATGGATTTGCCATTTCTTCGATACTTATAGAGTTTAAAGCATCACATACTGCATTGTTAATAACTTGCCAATTACTCTGAGAAGAGCACATAGATACTAATTCACAATTATTATTTTCACCTTCTCCTACACATACCGTAAGTGCTACACGTCCATCTATAATATCTATTATATTACCTACAGAAATATCTTCGGCTCCCATAGCTAATTTATAACCGCCTGTAACTCCTCTAACAGAAGAGGTAATATTAGCTTTTGTTAACTTTGTTAAAATTTTATTTATGGTCGTCGTTTTTAATGACGTATTTAATGAAAGTTCATTAGCACTATAATATTTATCTTGATTTTTAGACATTTTACAAACTAAAAGAACTGCATAATCTGCCATCCTAGATACTTTTATCATTACATGTATTCCTATAAAATATAAGCGTTATATATAGCAGTATATAGTATTCTAGACTAAATTGGTCAAGTATATTATCTATCTAGGTAAATTAGTTTTACCCATTAAATATTTATCTATAGAATTAGCAGCCTGTCTGCCTTCTCTGATTGCCCAAACAACAAGAGATTGACCTCTTCTCATATCACCTGCAGAAAATATTCCTTTTAAAGAAGTTTTATAATCTTCCGTATTAGCACTTATATTGCCTCTATTATCTAGACTAAAGCTATTATCATTATTAATATTACCTATTAATGGTCCTGTAAATCCCATAGCCAGTAAAACTAGATCTGCTTCAATTTTAAATTCAGTATTAGGGATAACTTTTAATTTTTCGTCCACCTTATTACATTTTAACCCTTTTAAAATTCCTTCTTCCCCATAAAAACTATCTGTTAAAACAGAGAAATCTCTAATTGCTCCTTCTGCTTGCGAGCTAGAAACTCTCATCTTAAGAGGCCAATCTGGCCAGGTTAAGGCTTTATTTTCTTTTTCTGGGGGTACTGGCATAATTTCTATCTGCGTAACACTTTTAGCTCCTTGCCTAATAGAAGTGCCTATACAGTCTGAACCCGTATCACCTCCTCCAATAACTACTACCTTCTTATCTTTAGCATTAATATCTTTTAATTGGTTTAAGCTTTCTCCAGATACTCTTCTATTTTGAAGAGGAAGAAAGTCCATGGCAAACATTACTCCTTCCAAATCTCTTCCTTTGATTATTAAATCTCTAGGAACTTCTGCTCCTCCAGTTAACAAAACAGCATCATATTTATTTTGCAATTCTTTAATAGTTATATCTACCCCAACATTAATATTAGTCTTAATAATCAAGCCTTCTTTTTCTAACTGCTCTTGTCTTCTATCTATTAATTTTTTTTCCATCTTAAAGTCAGGAATACCATATCTTAACAAGCCACCAATTTTACTATTTTTTTCATATAAGGAAACATTATGGCCAGCTCTTACAAGTTGTTGTGCAGCAGCCATGCCTGCCGGCCCAGAACCAATAATTGCAATGCTCTTACCTGTTTTTTCCTGAGCAGGCTCAGGTTTAATTAAACCATTTTCCCATGCATTATCTACAATTGCACATTCTATAGACTTAATAGCTACAGGGTTATCATCAAGATTTAAAGTACAGGCTGCTTCACAAGGTGCAGGACAAATCCTACCAGTGAACTCAGGAAAATTATTAGTGGAATGAAGAACATTTATAGCTTCCTCCCAATTATCATTATAAACTAGATCATTCCAATCAGGAATAATATTATTAACGGGGCACCCTGTATGACAATAAGGTATACCACAATCCATGCATCGCGCTCCTTGCTCAGCCACGACTTTTTTATCTAGCTTTTCCGTGAATTCGTCAAAACTTTTTATTCTTTCTTCAACTGGTTTAAAAGTTTTTTCAACTCTCTCAATTTCTAAAAACCCGGTAACTTTTCCCATTTTCTAACCTGACTCTCTTAAGCAACTATTTTTGATTGAATAGTATTTTTTTTATCTAGTAACACTTTTTTATAATCTAC